>CAMNAD010000111.1 GCA_946530505.1 uncultured Bacteroidales bacterium | reverse complement strand
TGCAGGAGCGGGCGCCGCAGTGCCGCTGCGGCCAAAACCCTGTCGAAAGCCGGGTATGAGGTATTCAATCTGATCGGAGGATACGAAGCCTGGACTGCGGCCGGGCAGCGGGTGGACCTGGATGCGAAATATGCCGCGAGTCTGATTCCGGCGGGCAGCGAGGTCCCGGATTTCCTGTTGAAAGATCTGGATGGCAACTGGGTGACGATGGGGGACTTCCGCGGCAGAAAGGTCGTGCTTGTATTCTGGGCGTCATGGTGCCCGGACTGCCGCGCCGAGGTGCCCGATATCAAGGCCATGCGCCAGGCATCGGATCCTGCGGAAGTTGAGTTCGTGTCGGTTTCTTTCGACAAGGATATCGAGACTCTGCGCAGCTTCGTGGCTGAAAACGGTCTTCCCGGGGTGCAGCTTTTCGATCCTGCCGGGAAGAAGGACTCAAAAGTCGCCGAAGCATTCGGGGTTAAGTGGATACCCTCGCTCTACCTGATCGATGCTGACGGAAAGGTTGTGGTCTCTACGGTCATGGCCTGGAAGATCGCCGCAGCGCTTGGCGGGAAAGCGCCCTCCTCCGGAAAGAGTGAGGCTCTTTGCAGCGACGAAAGCTGCGCGATCTAAGCGGGCCGGATAAATTACCTTATCCTGACCTTCTTCTCCCAGAGGTCGGCCATCCTTCTGTGGCCGGCGGGAGTGGGGTGGATTCCGTCCCAGATCCAGTAGCCGGTGCGAGGCTGACGGCGCACTAAACCTGCGAACAACTCGTCGTAGGGGATGCATACCGCGTCGAACTCCTTGCAGAGCTCCCTTACAATCGCTGCCATCTGCACGGCTGCGGGCTTGAGTTCTTCTTTGGTGGTAAAGGGTGTGCCGAGGACAAGGACTACGTCCGGATTCTGCTCACGCGTCCGGGCGAGAAGGCTGCGGTAGAGTTCCTTCCAGGCCTGGGAATCGAAGCTTTTGGCGTCGTTGATTCCCACCAGCACCGAGAGGATGTCCGGGTTCAGGTCCAGCACGTCTTCCTGCCAGCGTGCCGCAAGATCCGAGAGCTTGTGTCCGCTGAAACCGCGGTTGAAGAATTCGTTCCCGGCTTTTGGCCTGCGGCTCTGGATGTCGGACGCTACCAGCATCATATAGCTGTGCCCGTAAATATGGTTGAGGTCGGTATGGCTGCGCTGGGCCGACGTGGGCTTGAAATTGTAGATGCAGCCCCAGTTGCCGTCGGTAATGGAATCGCCTATGAAAACCACTCGCTTGCCTGCGTGCGCAGAGCTGCAGCTGATGACGGCAAGAATGATGGAAATACAGATAGTCCTGAACATGAATCCAAAGATAGCAAATCCCTGCAAATTTATGGATTGACTTTTGCAGTAAAAAGGCCTGGAACATTAACTGTTTATTGCCATGTTGACTATTTGCTTACTTCTGTTGCTCTACTCGATGCTGAAGAAACCGATCGATTCGCTGGTGGCAAAAGTAAAAGATGCCAAGTGGGAGCGTCCGGTCCGCACGGCGTGGAGCAAAATTCTGGAGTTTTCCAAGAAAGGCGGCCGGGAAGCCACCCGTATCGTCCTCCGTTTTTACTATGCCCTCACCGACGGCAATCTTTCGGCGACCGAGAAGGCCCTTGTCTATGCCGGCATCATCTACATAGTCGTCCCTCACGATCTCCTGCCCAAAAAGACTCTCGGGCTGCTAGGTCTGGTGGATGACACCGCCGTTGCCGCCTGGGTGTACAAGAAGATTCAGAAGAACATGACACCGGCCATCGAGCAAAAAGTGCAGGACACCCTCAATTCCTGGTTCGGTTACGATATCAAAGTCGAATAGGCGCAGTGCCAAATTGACGCTTTTTCTGCCAGTTTGACGCATTTTTGCATCTGGTTCACACTTTGTATTTATTCAGTTGTCCCGCAAGGGATGCGGCAAGATGGCCGGACGGCCGGAAACCGCAACGATTAAAGTTTTTGAATTATGTTACCTGTACGTAGAACTGCTGATAGCTGGTTGCCGGACATTTTCAATGACTTCTTCGACAACAGCTGGATGGAAAGAGCCAATTACACTGCACCTGCCATCAACGTCATAGAAAACGAAAAAGAATACGAAGTGGAACTTGCCGCTCCTGGCCTTGCCAAGGAAGACTTCCAGATTCACATCGACGGCGAGGGCAACCTCCAGATTGCGATGGAAAAGAAGAACGAGCAGAAGGAAGGCCACAAGCACGGCCGCTACCTGCGCCGCGAATTCTCCTACGAGAAATACGCTCAGACGCTGCTCCTGCCGGATGATGTCGATCAGGAAAAGATCGAAGCCAAGATGGAGAACGGAGTGCTGAACATCCATCTCCCCAAGCGCGAGAAAGTGCAGCAGGAGGAAAAGGTGAAACAAATCACTATCGGATAATCTGTTGAAAATTTAGAAAGTGCCATGAAGGAGATTCTTTCATGGCACTTTTTTTATCCGTCAGAAAAACATCGCCACGCCGGCCATGCTGACCAGCACACCGATCACCTCCTTCAGTTTTATCTTCTGTTTGTAGAGGATCGCGTAGGGAACCAGGATCAGCACCGGGGAGAGAGCCATGAGGGTGGAGGCTATCCCTGCATCGGTGTATCTCACCGCCATAAGGGAGAAAGAAACGCCGAGCACCGGGCCGAACAGCGTTACCACAAGGGCGTACATCAGGCCCTTTTTGTCCCGTGTCGCGGCTTTCAGGGCGGGGAGTTCCTTGCGGACCGCCATCAGTGTCAGGAAACCGGCGCTTCCGAACAGGGCCCGTATCATTGTAGATGCGAAGGGCAGCATGCTGTCCATTGCCTCCGGGGCGTCGGCAGGCACGATGGCTGCATAGTGGCTCATGCCGACCTTGCTGAGCACCAGGCCCACGCCCTGCCCGAGGCCGGCTCCGATTCCGAGAAGAACCCCTTTGAGCGGGAGCGACAGTTTTACATGCCCGCCGTCGCCACGCACCAGAATGGAGATGGCGATACCGCTGAGGGTGACGGCCATTGCCAGCCAGGCTTTGGCGGACAGCCTTTCGCCGAGGATGGCCCAGCCGGCAAGGGCGGCGAAGAGGGGAGAAAGCGTCATGAACAACTGGCCGAAACGCGCGCCTATGACCAGGTAGCTGTTGAACAGGCACCAGTCGCCGAACACATATCCGACCAATGCGGAGAGTGCAAGCCAGAACCATACCTTGCCGTCGGCGTATACAGGATAGGGATGTCCGATGGTGAGCCACAGCAGTATGGCCAGAAACACGAGGGCGATCGTGAGTCTGAGCGAGTTTACGGACATCGTGCCGATCCTGTGGCTGGCCTTGTCGGCGCAGATGGCGGTAATCGTCCAGAAAACGGCTACTATCAGAGAGAGGATTTCTCCAAGATGATTCATGGCAATACACTGATTTTTCGGGTGCAAATATAATCAAATACTGCTATCTTTGCATCCCCTATGGAAATAGCGCTCCACGGACATTACGGATACAGGCGTCTGGCCGTCTCATCCATCCCCAGCATCCTCATGATGGTGGTCGGGAGCATATACAGTGTAGTGGACGGATTGTTCGTGTCCAACCTCGTAGGGACATCCGCATTCGCGGCCCTGAACATTATCTGGCCGGCGGTGATGATAGTAGGCGCGCTGGGGCTGATGATAGGCACCGGCGGTTCCGCGCTGGTTTCGCAGATAATGGGGCAGGGAGACTACGACAGGGCGAACCGGGTGTTCAGCACCCTGGTTTTTTCCACCCTCGGGCTCGCTTTCCTGTTCATGGTGCCTATGCTGCTCCTGATGGAACCTCTGGCCCGTTTGCTCGGGGCGGAGGGAGAGCTGTTGCATCTCTGCGTAGTGTATGGCAGCATCTGCACGATAGGCCTGCCCGGCTTTATGCTGCAGATGTGTTTCCAGTCCTTCTACATGACAGCGGAAAAGCCACAGCTGGGCACGGTGATGTCGCTTGTGTGCGGAGTTACCAACATGGCGCTTGACGCCCTATTCATCGCGGTGTTCGACTGGGGGCTCGCAGGTGCCGCGGCCGCATCCATGGTCGCCTGCTTTGTCGGGGGATTCTACCCTCTGTTCTATTTCTCGAGACGCCACAATCTGAGCTCTCTCAGGATATTGAGGGCTCCGTTTGACTGGCAGTCTCTGCTCAAGGCAAGCAGCAACGGCCTTTCGGAATATGTGGGGAACATCTCCTTCAACGTCCTTGCCATCTGCTACAACCTGCAGCTGTTGCGGATGATGGGGGAGAACGGAGTGGCGGCGTATTCTGTCCTGCTTTATTACGGATACATTTTCGCGGCGGTATTCTTCGGCTTCAACATTACCGTTACGCCGGTCATCGGTTTCAACTACGGTGCCGGCAACAAGGCGGAACTAAAGAGCCTGCTACGGCATTCCATCGTCCTTCTGCTGGTTCTCGGGGCGTTGATGATGGTGGTGTCCGAACTGTCCGCAGGGCCTGCGGCGCGCCTGTTCGTAGGATACGACGCCGATCTGGCCTCCCTTACCAAGCATGCGATACGCCTTTACATGATAAGCTTTTTCATAGCCGGAATCAACTTGTTCACTTCCGCCTGGTTCACCGGGCTCGGAAACGGGAAGGTGTCGGCTGTGGTCTCCTTCGTGCGGAATCTGGTGCTGGAACTCGGATTCGTGTTCCTTCTGCCCGCCCTGATAGGTGCGGACGGCATCTGGCTTGCGGTGGATGCCGCGGACTTCTGCTGCCTCGTACTCTGCGTGTCGCTGATCCTTGGTTACAGGAAGAAATATGGATATTGAAAATAAAAGATAATGAACGGAATCTGGACTGTTTTGATGCTGGTGGCCTCGAATGTATTCATGACATTTGCATGGTACGGCCATCTTAAACTTAGTGAAATGAAGATTTCAACGGGCTGGCCGCTGATACTTGTCATCCTGTTCTCGTGGGGAATTGCATTCTTCGAATACTGCCTCACCGTGCCTGCGAACCGCATAGGCTTCTCTGGCAACGGCGGCCCGTTCAACCTTATGCAGCTCAAGGTGATACAGGAAGCGATTTCGCTCACCGTATTCACGTTGATAGTGATGTTCGTCTTCAAGGGACAGGCGATTCAGTGGAACCACATCGCCGCCTTCGCCTGCCTCATTCTGGCGGTCTTCTTCGCGTTTCTCAAATAGACTGGAAAATGGCCTGCAGGTCCTCGATGCCGAGGGCCTGCTCTACCGTGAATCCTCCGTTGCGGGTGCGGCGCAGGCTGTGAAGGAAAGCGCCGCTGCCC
>CAMNAD010000110.1 GCA_946530505.1 uncultured Bacteroidales bacterium | reverse complement strand
ACCGAGACTCTCCCCGGTGAACCAGTCTCCGGGAGGGGTCTTCTCTTCAATGGAAAAGCCGGAAATCGGATTAGCGAAGAACGGAATCAGCCCTGCTTCCTTGATGGTATGAAGCATAGCTTCCGGGCCCGTCACCGTGGGCGGGAGAGGATTTCCAGAATGAGAGTCGATAGGCATTATCAATCAGTTCTTTACTCGAAAAACGCGGAGATAAACTCCGCAGGAGTCAATATTCGCGGGCCCTGGTGGCCAAGCACGGCGTCAGGGTCGGCAATCTTCTGGAAATCAGCCTTGTTGCAGCTGATTATATAATCGCATCCGCTGAGCGAAGCGTTGACATATTGAAGAATATCCTCGAAATCCGGGCCTCTCAACACACAAGCATATTCGTATTCAACCCCAGTGCTGTCCGTTACGGAACTAATGTATTTGAACAAATTGCTGATGGTCGGAGCGACTTTTTCTTTTCCGGTCCTCTTCCGCAGTACATAGGCGATATTGGCCATCGACAGATAACTCGTCACCGCCTCGCTGACAAGTCCGCATCTCTTCCATCCGTCCAGCACCCGCAGGCAGTCGTAACAGTCCTTCTCGGCCAGGAGAGGATTGAGAAAGACATTTGTGTCCAGGAAAATCTTCATTGCCCGTGGAGTTTGGAAAGAATGTAATCGAGACGGTCAT
Source organism: uncultured Bacteroidales bacterium (assembly GCA_946530505.1). GTDB lineage: Bacteria > Bacteroidota > Bacteroidia > Bacteroidales > UBA932 > Cryptobacteroides. The sequence goes on along the minus strand of CAMNAD010000110.1, from coordinate 4,619 downwards.
CTCCGGGGTCGGAGTCTCCGGCGGCCATACCAACCATTCCGATGAGGACAGGATCCGTCACTTCTTTGGGAATCAGCCCGAGACCGCCGTCCCGGGCAGCATCCTCCTCTACCAGCTGCTCCACATATCGCTTGAATGTCATTGACTTAGCCCTGGCTTTCACGCTGATAGCCCTCACCACCGGGGCCCTCAGGTCAATCAGTTTTCTTTGAACCGTTTCCATATGCCGGTAAAGATAATTCATATATATGAAATATCAAAATATATATACCTGACTTCAGTCTGTACCCGCGCAATCGTAAGGCACAATTCCGGCTTGGAATTTGGATAAAAGATTACTGGCCGGAAGTCGTCGTCGCCCTGAATATCGGGAGCCGCTTCGTGCTGATCTATCATTTTAACGGGACGTATCGGCATCCCTTCGTAGCGGTTCGCGGCGAGCACGATGATAATACTGCCAGAATTGAACTCAATGCCGAACGCGAAGTACGTGTTGCTGTTGAGGGACGATGACCAGTAGTAGCCCCAGAACCCTGCTTGGTCAAGGTGCGGGTCGTAGTTGCCGCCAGCGGGAAGGAAGATACTCTGCACGACATGCAAGATTTTACAAGATTCTGCATTTAAGGATAAAAACGCATTTTAGTGTCAATAAAAGAAGTATATTTGCAACAGACACAGCAATATGAAATTCAAATTCACTTTCATCTACATTGCGGCAGGAGCAGCCTTTGTGGCGGTCTCCCTCTGGGTCTTGTTCTCCGGAGGCAAGAGCGCCAGGGCCATTAAAGCCAAGTACAGGCTCGGAGGCATTATGCTCACGGCGTGGTCCATGCTCTCAGCCGCCTCTTGCGAAGGTCCGGGCCCATTCGTTACCTGCTATGAACCCGCCCTTCCTCCGGAAGTAATGTGCTACGACGTTGCCGCTCCCGCCGACGAGATAACGGTAAAAGTCAAAGGCAAGGACGCCCTGGATGTCGCAGCGGGCGACATCATCCAGATCACCGTTGATCATCCGAACTTCAAGCAATATGTCTGCACAATCTCTTCCCAGTCTTCGGAATCGGTTCCGCTTTTAAGGGAAAGTTTCGAGGCTTACAGCGACGGAGCTATGATTTTCGAAGTCACGGTCCAGCCTTCCGGATACAAAGGCGATGCGCGCCTGGATGTCTACGGCATAATCGATGAAGGCGAAGGCAAGACTTCAGAGGTACTTCTCTTCGGTCCCCTCGTAATCAAGTACATCTGATGGCACGGTTCCACACCGACAACATAGTATTCGAACTTACTCAGGCCTGCAACCAATGTTGCAGGTTCTGTTATAATTACTGGCGCGACGGCAGCACTCCCCTTCCGCCTCCATCTCCGAAGACCGCCCGCCGGACTCTTCGAAGGCTGCTTTCCCAGGCTTCCGTAGGCACCATTTCTTTTTCCGGCGGCGAGCCTATGCTGCTGAAGAACATCCACGACCTCGCACTTTACGCCCGTTTCCGCGGCTCGCACGTCAATGTCCTGACCAACGGTACGCTGCTGACACAGGATGCCATCGACAACTTCGCCAGCATAGGCATAGGTGCCATACAGATTCCTGTCCTTAGCTGCAGGAAAGAGGTTCACGAGTATCTCACAGGCCTCAGCGGCTCATGGGACAAGGCCGCCGGAGCACTGCGAAGGGTGGCGGAAGCCATCCCTGTGGGGGCTTGCGCCGTGCTCGTGATCACTAAAGTCAACGCCCCCGATGTTACCGGGACGCTTGAAATGTTACGGAACGCCGGCGCCCGCACGGTGATGGTCAACCGCTTCAACATTGGCGGAATGGGGCTCAAGCACAGCGAAGAACTGGTGCTTGACGAAGCCACGCTGAAGAAAGCCTTCGCCGAAGTGGAGGCTTTCGCCGCTTCCAATCCCGGAATGCATTTTGTCAGCGGAGTCTGCACGCCCCTCTGTATGATGGACACCGCACCATACCCGCACATCAAGTTCTCCTGGTGCAGCACCGACTTCAGCCGCAGGCCGGTCGCCGTGGATTGTATGGGCAATGTGCGTTTTTGCAACCACTCCCCCGTGACGATAGGCAATATTTTCGAAAAGCCGCTTGAAGATATCCTCACCGACCCGGAGGCCATTGCACGATATGCCGTCGTCCCTGACAAATGCAGCGGATGCAGGATGCTTAGCCGCTGCAACGGAGGATGCCGGGCGGCATCCGAACAGGTGTACGGAAGTTTCGCCCAGGCGGATCCTGTCCTGGAGTTCAAGGGCGAAGATTGCAGCTATTCTATGACAGGACGGACCGAGTACCCGCGGTAGCGGTAGTAGTTGTAGGTCCTGAGGATATCGCCGGAATAGATGTTGGCGCCGTACACGTAGTTCGGGCCGTCCGTACTGAGAGACGAAGACCAGAAGTAGTCCTTGGAACCTACATCGTAAAGATCCGTAGTGCCGTTCCGGTAGCCTGCGGCGGGAAGGAAAATTGACTTGTCGGTATAGCCGGCCTTCTTGCCTGTTACTATTCTTCCCGCTACACCGGTCCCGTTGCCATATTTGTAATTGGTCCAAACATAGCTGGATTTCGGATCCGTCTCGCCCCAGGCGAAGTAATCACCGTACTCTTCGGGGCTTGTCGCACCCACGTTGCAGGTGGCCCACTTGAGGCCGCTCGGGAGGCCGAGGTCGACTGCTTCGGGAAGACGCCCGGCTTCACCGCCCACTGCCAAGGACGGTGTCAAGGTGATCATGAAGTGCCTTGGAGAGCGCAGATGCCTTTTCCGGATACTGTGAGAGCACATTCTGCTTTTCGTAGCGAAGGGAGTCACGGCCGTCCATGTCGTACAGTTCCGCCGCCGCGCACTCAAGCCCGGGAGTGAGCCATTCGGTGTAGGTCCAGCGCAAGTCGCGTACAGTATAGCCTGTGTATTTGACACCGCCATGGCTATGGGCTATCTGGCTGAAGGCGTATGGCCCGTGGCTGCCTCCCAGCAGGTTCTCGCCACTTAAGTGTTCAGGCGCCGGGACGCCGCAGACCTCGCAGAGTGTCGGCATAATATCCACGAAGGATACGGGGACATCGGCCAGCGCCCTTGCCTTCCGGTCTTTCATTCCCTTGGGAAGTTTGATTATGAGCGGTGCGTTGCAGGACGATTCAAATTCGGTAGACTTGCACCAAAGGCCCTGCTCGCCATGGTGGTATCCGTGGTCGCCCAGGAACACGATGAGCGTATTGTCGTACAGCCCCAGGTCCTTGAGACGCCGCAGTATGCAAGCTATGTTCTCGTCAGTGAAGGAGGAGCAGGCGTAGTAGCACTTTTTGAGGTATTCCTGCTGCTCCATGGGGATGGGACCGTCGGAAGGAACGTCATTATACTCGATTAGTTCGCGGTTGCTCCGGTAGGCCTGAAAAGGTGCTCCCGCCACGCGTGCGGTGTCTATGCTGAGCTGGCGGGGAAGGTACATATCCAAAAAGCGCTGCGGGGCGCACCAGGGCAGGTGTGGCTTATGGAAGCCGACTGCGAAAAAGAACGGCTTGTCTCCGGAGGCCAGTGAGTCAAGGCGGGACAGTGCGGCCTGGCGAATCTGCACATCGTAGTAGAGACTCTCATCCAGTGTCGTAAACTCGTTTGAGACACTTTTGTAGTCCGTCTTGTCTTCTTCCAGGATGTAGGCCTCGGAGCGTATCTGCTCGTAGAAAAGCGGCGGCAAGGACCAGGAAAGCCCGTCCAGGTTATTCTTGGCTCCGTGGAACACTTTTCCGGCGGAGGCGGTTACGTATCCTGCCTCCCGGAAAGCCTGGGGCAGGGTAACGATATCGGGGTTCTTCTTGCGTATCCAGGTGTTAAGGCTCAGCACGCCGGTCTGGTCGGGATACATTCCGGTAAGCAGCGAAGCGCGCGACGGGCCGCTGACGGCCTGCTGGCAGTACGCCCTGGAATAGAGTATTCCGTCTTTTGCCAGACCGTCCAGGGCCGGGGTTATGGCTATAGTGTCGCCGTAGCACGCCATGGCTGGCTTCATATCATCGGCCATCAGGAACAACACATTATAATGTGCGGCTTGTTTTGGGGCGCATGCTGGCAATAGTGCGGCAGCTCCGCCCAGAGCAATAAAATACTTGTAATTCATAATCCCAAAAGTAAGCAATTTTTTGCACTAGGCCAATTGCACGACAGATGAATGCTAGCGCAGCATCTTTTCCATCAGGGCGCGGGTGGCCGAAGGAGCATAGAGGGGCTGGCTGCGCCTCCAGTTCATAAGTTCCCGGTAATCATCTACCGTTGCAAATGCCGCCTCGCCGCCGTAAAGGAATTTGCCATATGCTATTTCACCGCTTTGAACGCAATGAATCTTCCAGTCCCAGGGCCCGAGGCTCTCGGCGGTAAACCAATCTCCCGGAGGAGTTTTTTCTTCGATGGAATAACCTGAAATTGGATTCGCAAAGAACGGAATCAGTCCTGCCTCCCTGACGGTCTGGAGCATGGCTTCCGGTCCCGTTACCGTGGGAGGAAGAGGATTTCCGGAATGCGAGTCGATAGGCATAGACTATGAGGTAATCAGCATCCGCGGACCAGGACTGCGTCGGAGAGGAGTTGGAGGCGGAGGTCCTGGAGGGAGGAGAACTTGCGTTC
>CAMNAD010000109.1 GCA_946530505.1 uncultured Bacteroidales bacterium | reverse complement strand
CCTTAAGATATCGGGCACCGGCGCGGCCGGACTCGGAATGATGGCGGCAGGATGTGCGCCCAGAAAGGTTCAGCCCCAATATACCACCGGGCAGATGGTAATGCGCGAAAACCCCGTCAACGGCGACAAGGTTTCCCTGCTGGGATTCGGATGTATGCGCTGGCCTATGATCAAGGATGCGGCCGGCAACGACATAATCGACCAAGAAGCCGTGAACGAGATGGTGGACTATGCGCTCGAGCACGGTGTGAACTACTTCGACACTTCGCCTGCATACCTGCAGGGCCTTTCGGAGCGCGCAGCGGGAGAAGCCCTCAGCCGCCACCCGCGCAGCAGTTACTTCATTGCCACCAAACTCTCCAACTTCGGCGACCACAGCATGGAAGCGTCCATCAAGATGTATGAGGACTCCTTCAAGGAAATGAAGACCGATTACTTCGACTACTACCTCCTGCACGCGATCGGCATGGGAGGCCGTCGCGCGTTCCAGGCCAGGTACGTCGACAACGGCATGATGGACTTCCTCCTCAAGGAGAAGGAGAAAGGCCGCATACGCAACCTTGGCTTCTCGTTCCACGGCGGCAAGGAAGCCTTCGATTCTTTCATGCAGATGCACGACAGCGGCGAGTTCAAGTGGGATTTCTGCCAGATAGAGATGAACTACGTCGACTGGAAACATGCTGACGGCGTGCGCAACGTGAACGCAGACTATCTCTATGCCGAACTGGAGAAGAGAGGCATCCCCGTGATAATAATGGAACCCCTGCTAGGAGGGCGTCTCGCCAACGTCCCGGTGGGCATTTCCCGCCAGATGAAAATGCGAGAGCCCGACAAGTCGGTGGCATCCTGGGCCTTCCGCTTCTGCGGAACCTATCCCGGAGTCATGTGCATCCTCAGCGGCATGACTTCGATGGATCCTTTGTTGGACAACCTTAAGACCTTCGAGAACTTCGTGCCTCTGACGGCGGAAGAACTCGTTTTCATGGAGGAAATGGCAGTGCAGATGAAGGAGTTCCCCCTGGTAAACTGCACCGACTGCAAATACTGTATGCCCTGCCCTTGGGGAATAGATATCCCTGGCATTTTCAAGCACTACAACACTTCTGTTACCAACGGCAGTTTCGCCCAAAGCACAGCGCAGAAGAACTACCGCAAACTGCGCAATGCCTACCTCTCGAGTTACGACAAGGCAATTCCCACCGTCCGTCAGGCAGACCACTGCATAGGATGCGGCCAGTGCCTCATGCACTGCCCCCAGAGCATCGCCATTCCCACAGAACTCCACCGCATCGACCAGTACGTCGAAAAACTCAAGCAGGGTATATTGTAAAAAATGCGTAAATTCGCGCTTTGAAAAGACAGTACGATGAAAAAGAAACTCACAATATCCATAGTCATCGCGGTTCTGCTGGCTGCGGGGGCCGTTCTGTTCTTTACACTTAAGGACGGAAAGGGCGTGGTTTTCGCCGAATCGCCTGTGCACTATGTATCCGAGATCATCGGCGACAGCAATTCTGCCGAACATAAGCTGGTTGCAGGCTATAATCCTGCCGATGCGTCCAAGGCCATTTTCATCTTTGGCTCCAGAAAGCGCACTCAAGCCATCGCATCGGTGCTTACCGGCTGCGATGCCTACGACAACGTCGACGGCTCCTCACGGCCTGACGGGCTAAAGGACTTTGCAGGAGAGACCTTCTGTACCGTTGCGAACTTTTCCAATTTCGGCGAGATGATCAACGACGGCCGCCTTGACGACCTTCGCGAGCTGACAGCCCGCAATGTGCTCGCATCGATGGATACGCTCTGCTACGTGAGTCCCTACGACCGCAGCGGAATGGGAAAGAAGCCCCTCGCCAAGCTCGTCATTCTCGGATCCGCCTGTATGACACAGTACGGCCATTATGACGTGGATTCGCTTTTCAATGCACTGGGTTGCAATCTGCCCGTCATTTCGCCTATGGAACTCATCAGCGAAGAGGCGGTCAATGCAAACAAGGGCAAGGATATACTCACCGTAGGCGTGCTTGCCGGGAATGCCCCTGTCGACCTGTACGGCCCCTACATCAAGACCAAGGCCGCCAAGGCCGGCATTGACAGCGTGCTGTGTGTAGGCTTCAAGGTGCCGGAAGGGGAGGATCCTCTCCTTTCGTTCCTCGACCGTTATTCCGAGCTTGGCATCAGCCGCCCCATGGACGCGATACTAATCGACGATATGGATGTGGACCTGACTGTTTTCAACGAATCACTGGCACGAATAACCTCCGTAATGAACGCCGAGTCGCTGACATACGGCAACCTCATTTCGCCTGCTTTCCGCATCATCGATTCCAAGAGCAGGATCTGCGCTGCGACATATTCCATCCTGCGCGGCTCGAACCTGTTCACGCATTTTATTTCCCAACCACGGCAGCTCGACTATATGCTCATTACCAAAGAAGGCATTGAAAAGGAATTTATGCTGCTGCAGTACAACGAAAGATACATCCCTACAAGTAATTAATGTTCAAATTAACCGTCACCCCCGAAGAAATAGAGAAGTTGGACCTTGCGAGATTTCCGGGGCAGATACACGTCATCAGCCATCCCGGATGGGATTTCTCCCGGGCTATAGCTTACCTCAAGAAACAGGCCGTCATAGGCTTCGATACCGAGACCAAGCCTGTCTTTTCGCCCGGCCAGCATCATAACGGAGTAGCACTCCTGCAACTTTCCGGGCCGGACCAGGCCTTTCTTTTCCGCATTCAGAAGCTCGGTATGCGCGGACGAATCTGCTCCATACTCTCGAACCCCAACATTATCAAAGTCGGTGCAGCTGCTCTCGACGACGTACGGGGGCTCCAACGCTACCGCGAGTTCGAGCCGAGAGGCTTCCTGGACCTGCAGAAGATGGTTTGGGAATGGGGTATAAGGGACAAGAGCGTCAAGAAGATGGCCGCGAATATCCTGGGCGTGCGCATCTCCAAGAGCCAGCAGCTCTCAAACTGGGAGGCGGAAACTCTGAACGAGCATCAGCAGATGTATGCTGCGACCGATGCATGGATTTGCCGGGAGATGTACCTAAAGCTCCAGACCTGCGAAAAGCATCCGCTTAAGCCGGAAGAGATACTGCCTCCCGAGCAGCAGCCGCTGGCGATACGCGACCCGGAGGCCGCCGAACGCAAGCGCAAAGAGAAAGAGGAAAGGATAGCGGCGGAAAAGTCCAGACAAGCAGCAGCGCGCAAGCGCAGATACTACCGTAACAAGAAAAAGAAGAGCAATGATAAAGGTGTACCTGAAAAAGGGGCGTGACGAATCCGTACGCCGCTTCCATCCCTGGGTGTTCTCCGGAGCAGTAGCGCAGGTGGCAGGCAGTCCTGCCGAAGGCGACATCGTAGCCGTTTATTCAGCCGAAGGCGATTATCTGGCCTCCGGGCACTGGCAGATAGGCTCGATCGCGGTGCGCATTCTCTCTTTCGACGGGGACCCTGCTTCTCCCACATTCTGGGAAGAATCGCTTCGCTCTGCATTCGAGGCCCGCAAGGCCATTGGGCTGGTGGATTCCGCAAAGACCACCTGCTATCGACTGGTGCACGGAGAGGGCGACGGTCTTCCAGGTCTGATTATAGATTACTACAACGGCGTGTGCGTGCTGCAGGCCCATTCCGTGGGTATGTTCCGCGCCAAGAACCAGATATGCGAAGCGCTGAAGGCCGTGTACGGCGAGGCCTTGAAGGCTGTTTACGACAAGAGCAGCGGCACCGCGCCCTTCAAGGCCGGGCTGGAGCTCGTGGACGGTTACATCTGGCATGCTCCCGGATTTGAGGCTGGTGAGCAGACGGTGCTCGAAAACGGCCACAGATTCCTCGTAAACTGGACCGAAGGCCAAAAGACCGGATTCTTCCTCGACCAGCGCGAGAACCGCGCCCTGGTGGAACGCTATGCCCGCGGCCGCAATGTGCTGAACCTCTTCTGCTACACCGGAGGATTCTCGGTCTATGCCCTCGGCGGGGGAGCGGTGCATGTGGACTCGGTTGACAGTTCTGCAAAGGCTATGGCAATGGTGGACCGTAACATTGCCTTGAACGGATTCAGTGCCGATCAACATACATCATACTGTGCCGATGCCATAGAGCATCTTGCGGCCGTGGAAGATGGCAGATACGATCTGATAATCGTGGATCCTCCGGCATTCGCAAAGCATCGCGGGGCCCTGAGGAACGCCCTGCGCGCATATCAGAGGCTGAATGCCCGTGCAATCGAGAAAGTTGCTCCGGGCGGCTTCGTATTCACCTTCTCCTGCTCGCAGGTAGTGGACAAGGAGGCCTTTGCCCTGGCGGTATTCTCCGCCGCAGCCAGCACCGGACGCCGTGTAAGAATAATCGACCGGCTGAACCAGCCGGCCGATCACGCGGTCAATATCTACCACCCGGAAGGGGAATACCTCAAGGGGCTGCTGCTCTACGTAGAGTAATTTACTTTATCTCCTTGCCTGCGCCCCAGGCCTTCCCGACTACGTCGCCCAGTGCACGGTAGCATACGCCGGCCGCGTCAAAGACGATGGGCTTGAGGAGGGCGAGGTCCACCTGTCCGGATTCGTTGAGGATGCTATTGTCGGCACTTTGGTTGATTACTTCTCCGATCAGGCAGCCATCCTCGAAACTGATTACCTTGCACTCGAGGGTGAGGGGATACTCGTTGATGATGGGGGCGTCCACGTTGGGGCTGGGAGTGATGGTAAAGCCGGCCTTGGCAACTTTGTCGGGCACATTCTTGCCACTGACCATTCCGAGATAGTCGCTCTGAGCGACAGTGCGTTCGTCGGCAAAGCTGACGGTGAACGCGCCAGTGAGTTCAAGGTTTTCGGTGGTTTGATGCTTGGAAAGGCTGATGACGATTTGCCTGGCATCGTACTGGCCTGCCCAGGCGGCCATCATAACGTCGGGGTTCTTGTCTTTGTCCCAGGTAGCGATCATCACGCAGGGCTGAGGTGTGGTCACGAGGGCGTGATTTGGGCCGAAATTCTTGCGTCCGGCCACTTCCTGAATGGGTGTATTGCTCATATTATCTGTTTGATTGTTTTTGTTTGTGTTCGTGCAGTTGGCAAGGCTTACCAGGGCCAGTACCGCTGCAAGGAATGCAATGTGTTTCATTTGTGTTCTGTTTTATGGCAAATTTAATTGGAATAGGGGAGATTTGCAAGAAGGGAAGGGCTTATGTTAAATTATTATTATCTTTGTTCTTCTGTAATCATCTTCGACACGAAGAACAAGCAATAATATGAAACTACTAACCTTACTGATCTCTCTTGCCGCGGCAGCCACGCCCG
>CAMNAD010000108.1 GCA_946530505.1 uncultured Bacteroidales bacterium | reverse complement strand
GCGGAGGTGAAGGGATGCGGAGGTGAAGGGATGCGGAGGTGAAGGGATGCGGAGGGAGCGGGGTGTCAGCGGAGCCAACTGATGCTTTCAGGGCCTTCGTTGAAGAGGAGGTCCATGATGGAGAGTCCACTCACGAAGCCGAACTTTTCCCGGAAGACCTGCCAGTAGGGACGGTCCAGGCCCAAGTCCTGCATTATGCTGTTCGGCCGCTTCGGATGGATGACGTTCCGCAGATCATCCGGCAGAGATGCAGCCGGAGTAGCACCCGCCGAAGCATTTTCAGCGGAGGGGGGAGCCACTCGGGCTGCAGTCAGGGCAGAGGCAGTCAAGCTGTTATTCGCCGGAGCGTTTTCAGCGGAGGTGGATGACAGCTTGACTGCGGAAAAAGGCAGATATTCCGTCGTTTCCATGATCTGCGGGGCGATGCCGATCTTGGCGCAGAAGAAATCGATGATGCGCCGGTTCAGTTCCCAGAGGGTGGCAGGATGCGAATCGAGGATGGCGAAAAGCGCATCGCGGTAATAAATGAAAAATGGCGAAGAACTGTAGGCCGACTCGATGGCACGTTCGGTGCGGAGGACCCAGGGTGTGCTGTAATCTACACGTATCTCCTTTATAGGCAGAGAGAAAGTCCCGTTCTCGTGCACCACCGGCACATTCAGAGCCTCCACTCCGTTCGAGGTAAGAATCCGGCAGCGGTTGCGATAGCTCTGCTTCTGGTAATTCTCGCAAGCCTCCATATAAACGACAGAATACTTCGCCAGCAGGGCGAAGTATTCTACAGGTGGAAAATATGCGGTAGTGAGCAGCACTACTCGATAATCACTTTCTCGCGGGCATCGTTGCCACGCACGATTCCGCGCTTGGAATTGCGGATGAAGTTCAGGATCTCGTCTTTCTCCGGGCTGTCCGGGAATCCCTGCTGGATGCGGGCACATGCATCCGAAATGTTGTAACCCTGGAAATAGAGGGTATCGTAGATATCTTTGATATTTCGGATGGTGTCGCTGTCGAATCCGCGGCGGCGCAGGCCGACCAGATTCACACCGGCGTAGCAGACGGGCTCGCGGCCGCAAAGGGAATAAGGAGGGATGTCCTTGTTGATCTTGCTGCCGCCGCCGATCATTGCGTGCTTGCCGATGTGGGTGAACTGGTGCACCACGGTGCTGCCTCCGAGGATAGCCCAGTCGTCGACGTCGGTTTCGCCGGCAATGCCGACAAAACTCACGAGGATGCAATGATTGCCCACCGTGCAGTCGTGAGCGACGTGCACGTACGACATGATAAGTGTGTGATTGCCAATCTTCGTGACGCCCTTTCCGCTGGCCTTGGTTCCGCGGTTGATGGTAGCGCACTCACGGATGGTGACATAGTCGCCTATCTCGACGTAGGTTATCTCCCCGTCGAACTTGAGGTCCTGGGGGATGGCGCCGACTACGGCGCCGGGGAATACCTCACAATGCTCTCCTATCTTGACATAGGGGAATATGGTTGCGTGGGGATGTACTTTGGTATAGTCGCCTATCTCGACATTCGCGTCGATGAAGGCATAGGGGCCTACTTCCACATGCTCGCCGAGTTTGGCGAGAGGGCTTACGCAGGCAAGAGGATGAATGTTTGCCATAATCTCAAATCAATTTCTGGACGGCCTTGGCCGCATTCGTGTTAATCGTATGGCCAGGTTTGTACGCGTTTATATGGGCCCGGAGGTATCCGCCTGCGAGCCTGATGTCACCGATGAGATCCAGCAGCTTGTGCCGTCCGCATTCGTCGGGGAAATTCAGCACGAGGTTGCTGAGGTACCCCTCCGGGGTGACTGAAAGTTTCGGTTGGTTGAAAAGTTCCGCCATGTGGGCGACGGTGGCATCATCTACCGGATGCTCCACCACGACGATGGCATTGTCGACGTCCCCGCCCTTTACAAGCCCCTGGCTTGCGAGGAACTGGACTTCGTGGAAGAAAACAAAGGTGCGGCAGACGGCTATCTGCGAAGCATAATCCACTGTTTCATCCCAGTGGGCGGTCTGTACACCCAGGACGTGGGAATTGAAGTCGACGGTTATGTCGTAGGAGAGATGGTCGGCAGGTTCGATGCGAACCCAGGAACCGCTTTTCTCGTCCTTTATTTCGACAGTTTCGGGAATATCGAAATACTTCCTCTCGGCATCCTGCTCCACAACTCCCGCCTCAGCAAAGGCCTTGGCATAGAAGCGGGCGCTTCCGTCCAGGATGGGCACTTCGCCGTTGTCAATCTCGACAAGGGCGTTGTCGATGCCGAGGCCGGTGAAGGCAGACATCAGGTGCTCAATGGTGGATACGCTGGCATTTCCTTTGGAGATAAGCGTGCAGCGGGCAGTGCTGGAAACATTTTCTGCAAGTGCGGGGATGGATTCACCAAGATCGGTGCGGACGAATACGATGCCCGTCCCGGATTCCGCCGGACTGACTGTCATATGCGAATAAACACCTGTATGCAGGCCTTTCCCTTCGAATTTGCAGATATTACCGAGAGTACGTTCTTTCATAATAGCCCGCAAAGATAGCAATAATTTTGATTATCCCCGCATTACTCTGCCCCTGCCTGCTTGAACTTGGCGTAGCTGCGCATATAAAGAACGTGCGGAATCGCGGGCGAGCCTATGAGAATCTGGCCGCTCTTGCGCACAGGACCGGCTATTCCGGCCTGTGCCCCGACGGTAGTGTTGTCCGCTATCTTGATGTGGCCCATGATGCCAACCTGGCCGGCAAAAATGCAGTTCTTGCCTATGATGGCAGACCCTGCCACGCCGCACTGCGCGGCCATAACGGTGTTTTCCCCTATCACAACATTATGCGCTATCTGGCAGAGATTGTCGATGCGCACACCGTTGCCTATGATGGTGGATTCCATCTCGGCGCGGTCGACAGTGGTACCGGAACCGATTTCGACATTGTCGCCTATGACCACATTGCCCAGATGCTCGATCTTCTTCCAGCTGCCGTCTGGCTGCGGAGCATTGCCGAAACCATCGGAGCCTATCACGCAATTCGCATGCAGGATGACATTGTCGCCTATCTTCATGCCGGGATAGATGACTACCCCGGGATAGATTATGCAGTGATGGCCTATAACGGTTCCCGCACCAATCGTGACATTCTCGTGAATAATGCCATAATCGCCTATCTTGCAATTCTTTCCAATAATGGTTCCGGCCCCCACGGAGACCTTCTTCCCTAACTTGGCGCTGAAGGCTATACGGCATCCGCAAGCACGCCGGCGGCGGTACTTCTTACGCTGGTCCGAGACATATTTCAGAAGTTCCGCCACTGCATTGTATGCGTTTTCAACACGCACCATAGTGGACTTCACCTCCTGTTTGGGTTCAAAATCGGCATTCACCAGCAGAATACTGGATTTGCATGTGTACACGTACTGTTCATACTTCGGATTCGCATAAAAACTGAGTGCTCCGGGCTTCCCGTGTTCAATTTTGGCGAAGGTCGTAATCCGAACTTCGGGGTCGCCGTCAACGGTGCCCCGAAGAATCTCTGCAAGTTGCTTGGCTGTCAGTTCCATCATTTAAAATCTCCATCCGAAAGTGAGAACCGCATCGAACTGCGACAGTTTGGACCTCACTGACGGCGAAACTATATCATAAGTTGTATCTCCTACCGTATGGTTCAAATAATTGCTGTATGCCTTGTAATAGGCATCTGGAAGCGATGTACGCCTGAAAGCGATGTCGGCATAGAAGGACCCGGGCGATGAATATCCGGCGCCGAAAGACACTGAGAAGAGCCTGTCGGAGGAATATCTTCCCTTTTCGTCGAGAACGAACTTGCCGCTCTCGTAGTCGTCGAACCAGTTGTCGTAATCGGCGGCATATACCATATAGCCTTCATTGTCCTTATAATGACGTTCCGGACTGGTTGCCAGATTGACACCTGCACGCAGCGAGAATGTAGGGAGCACACGGAATTCAGCACCCGCCCTGAGAGTATGCTGCACGCCGCAGAACAGCTCGTTCAGCCTGTTCACGCGATAGAAAGGATCTTCGTAGGAATAGAAACCGTCGGTATACTGCTCACTGTACTTCATAATGCTGAAGTCGGTGATCTCGTAATCAACACTGAGAACACCCGCGCGGCCAAGCGTGTAAGCCACGCCGAAGTTGGCGCTGTAAGGAGCCCTGTAGTCGTAGGAACTTTCTGCAGTAGGTGAGCCGGAACTGGCATTCTGGGATGCATCCTGGAACTCGGAGTTCACATCTATGTACCACTTCTCGTTGACGGTATAAGCCGTAGGAGTCTGGATGGCGGCTCCGATGCGCAATCCATCGGTAGGGAGCCAGATCAGACCCACTTTTGCGTTGATGCCGCTGATGTCGCCGACATAATTGTACTGATATGTACTGCCGAGATAGTAAGTCGATGCACCCTGCTCGTATTTCCCGCTGCTAGGTACAAAGAACTCGGGAGTTACGGGGAAATCGGCAGGATCCTGGGCCGTTTCGTTGTAATACTCTGAATACTTGTAGCTGATGATGGGGCAATTGATGCTGATACCGAGGAAGAGGCGGTCGTTGACATTGACGCCGTAGTTCATTACAATGTCGTTCCTGGAGCCGAGTGTGGTGGTGCCTATATTCTGGCGGAGCCAACCCAGCATCTCATAGCTGTACTGGCCTCCGACGAGGTTCTTGGTCTCTGCGGAGCCATAATATGTACCTGCGTCTGCATTGTAGTTGATGAGTCCTCCGTCATAGGCGCAGATGGAATTCCAGGAATAGTTGGTGTCGAACTTCTTGTCATTGCCAAGGATATTGCCCGGCATGCCGTCGGCAAATGTGGCCAGAGCGCCTGTCATTGATGTGTGTCCTTCCAGCCCGGAAGCGGAAACCATCTGGGTGAATGACTGGGTACGGTTTACCATAAAGCCGAAGTTCCACCCGAGGACGCCGCTGCGGTTGCCCGTATCGAAGTACAGATTCATCCCGAAGTTGGGGATGGTCATCCTGGTCTTCTTGTTGTCGAAACCTCCGGTATAGGCCACCCCCGAATTATATGTATCGTATGAAGAGGCATAGGAGGATGTGCTGGAAGCAGTGTTCCATCCCGTGGAAAATGTGAACTGCGAGAATGCGGAAACCGCACCGCCGGCCGGATTGATGGAAATGCTTCCGAGGTCGCCGCCGATTGCGGTGACAGCATTGCCCATACCCAATGTCCTCGCCGTGCCGTAGTAGTTGTTCTGGCCGAACGTGAGAGCATCCGACATAGTCTGTGCAGACATGGCTGAACCAAGCAGCACCAGGGTTGAAAGTGTAACCAATAT
>CAMNAD010000107.1 GCA_946530505.1 uncultured Bacteroidales bacterium | reverse complement strand
GGGAAGACCAGCTGGATCTTTGGTTGGGGCCGGACGGAGGTGTCGCCGAACTGGACAAAGCCTGTGCCGCCGTTGCAGAACGCATAGGCAGGCCTTCACATAAACGCCAGGTCGTCATCACTGTGCCGGATGCCATAATGTTCGAGCATTTTGCCGATAAATCATCTTCTACCAGATATTGGGGTTCAGTAGATGGCAGGGAACTCGACTTCGCCGATGTATCCGACCAGCTGACAGCCCTCAAATGGTATATCGACAAAGCAAGGGCCATGTTCGCTTCGCTGAAATGCAAGTACCTTGAACTTGGAGGCTTCTATGTGGTTTCCGAAGACCTGCCTGTGGCTTATGGAGATACCGAAAAGGACAGTTTCAATCACCAGTACAAGCGCTGGGAAACCATCGTTCCTGCCTTGTCTGACTATTGCCATGCGAAGGGAGAAGGCCTTTACTGGATACCATACCACATGGCAGGCGGTTTCAAGTATTGGAAGCGAATGGGTTTCGATATGGCCTGGATGCAGCCCAATTATTACTGGGACCTCAAATCTCCAGGAAGACATCCTTTCGACAAGACGCTCGAAGCAATAAAGGAATACAGGATGGGAATGGAGCTCGAGTTCGAGTATTCTTTGGTTACGGCCCAGATGCAAGGAGGGCGCAAAGGCCCGGACGGTGCGGGAAGGCTGATTTTCGATTCTTCTGATGTGCCCGCTTTAAAGGAGCAGTTCCGGGATTATATGCGCAAGTTCAAGGATGCCGGTTTGTATGGAATCGCACCTCTGGCATTGTATTCCGGTTCAAATGCCCTTACCCAACTGGCCGAATCTTCCGATCCTGAAGACAAAGCGTTGTATCTGGAATTATGTAAATTTGTGGTCAATAATCCCTTACGTCATTAACAAATGAGAGTGTATCGCTGGTTTCTGTTGGCAATAACAATCTTTTTCTCTGTCGCATGTTCAGGACAAAAGACAGTCGGCGAGGGTGCAACCCCCGCAACGACGATTTCTGTTGATGGTAGTTTATCTGCTCTGATCAACCCTGTAACCGGATGGAACTATGCCGGAGGGAGCACGCTGTGGCGCCTCTACTACAATACTCCCGACGAAAAAGAAATACAGATAAGCGGTGCGGACCAGATTCCGGTAATCCACACGACCGACGGATGCACGGTGCTCGAATACAAGGGGTTAAGAAGCAGGGGAGAGACTGTGGACATCGACCTGCGCCTGACAATCACCCCGGAAGGCGACGGCTTCCGATTTGCTGCCGAACTCACCAATAACGAGCCCCATACCATCGTACGGGAACTCCAGTATCCTCTCATCGGCAATCTCCAGCTTCCCGAAGGGTACAAGCTTCTGACCACCCATACCGGAGGTCAACTGTTCGATGATCCTCTGAAGGCTATTCTCGACGTGCCCCAGCGTACGCTTTATATGAAACCGGACCAGTACTTTCGTCAGTACGACCTGCAGTATCCGCGCAATGCCGCGTCCAACTGCTTCGCATTCGTAGGGGAGAAAGACGGCCTGTATTTTGGCAGTCACGACGATTCATTCCAGCAGACCTGGCATGGGCTCAGGGCCTATCCTACGGAAGGAAAGATGAGCGCCAAGGGCGATTTCACAAGGATGGAAGCAGGATTCTACCGTTATCCCAATGCCTTCTGCGGCGATACCTGGACCAACGATGCGTCCGTAATCATCCCTTACGAAGGAGACTGGACGCAGACATCCCGCATTTACCGCAATTGGGCTGACAGCTGGTGGGACAAGAAACCCGTTCCAAAGTGGGTTCAGGATATGACCGGCTGGCAGAGGATCATTTTCAAGCATCAGTACGGAGAGTATCTGCGCCATTATGAAGATCTCCCCGGGCGTATATTCGAGGCAGGAAAGATGGCCGGTTCCGATGCTGTGCTCGCCTTCGGCTGGTGGAAAGAGGGGATGGACAATGGATACCCTGATTACACTCCGGACGAAAGTCAGGGCGGGGATGCTGCGTGGAAAGAGCGGATTGCAGAGTACAAGTCGAAGGGAGGGCATCTGATCCTGTATTACAACGGGCGTCTCATCGACAATGAAAGCCGGTTCTACAAGTCGGGTGAGGCTTCCAAGGTAAGCAATCACGACAACACCGGTGACGAATTCACCGAGCATTACAAATTCACGGGAGAGGGAACGACTCTTGGGTACTATGATTCCCGCACATTCGTGATTGCAGACATGAGCAGGCGCGTGTGGAGAGACAAACTGCTCGAATGGGCCGACAGGGCCATTGCGCTTGGCGCAAACAGTGTTTTTTACGACCAGCTTGGAGTGGCGGAGGAATTCCCGAACTGGGATCTTTCCCGCGAGTATCCCGTTCCGGACATTTTCACCGGGCGTTATAAGGCTGAAGCATTGAAGGAGATACGCGATCACGTCAAGGCGGTTGATCCGGACTTCTGTCTCGGAACCGAATGGCTGAGCGACTGCACCAGCCGCTACTGCGATTTCGTGCACATCGTAGAGTTTACTGCGCTTCCCGAGAGTTTTCCGGAATGGTTCCGTTACACCTTCCCCGAGGTTGTATGGAGCGACCGCTGCGTTCGCGACGAAGTGGATATGGTACGCCGTGTGAACAATACCCTCGTAAAGGGGTTGCGTAACGACATCGAAGTATTCAGATGCCGTGGACTTATCGACGAAACTCCTGATTATCAACAATATCTGGGCAAGATTAACGCTATACGTCTAAAGTATCCCGAACTGCTTCTCGAAGGGCGGTTTGCATGGCACGACGACTTTTCGTCTTCGAATCCTGCAGTCACGGCGTGCGAATACAAAGGCGAAGACAGGCTTGCCATAGTGCTTACGTCGGAATCTTCCGACAGGCAGAAAACCAGACTATCTGTTCCCGGATATGAATTCGTTGAGGCTGAGGTCCTTGGCGATGCAGCAAGCAACGGCCGGACTGTGAGTCTCGGCCAATACGGACTTGCAGTGCTGGTTTTCAGAAAAGCGGATAGATAATCTCCCCTTGCTGAGTTCTGCGGAGTCCTGCTTTAGCAAAGTCGGACTCCGTTTCCATATCGAAACCGTTGTATCCCAAAGCCCGGAAAACCTTCAGCAAGGCCTCTGCCCTGGCCCGGAATTCGTCTGCATCCCTCTGTCCGGAAGGACTCCATCCTATTTCGGCTATGGCGAAGAGTCTCGGGTAAAGCATGTATTCAGCATGCTCGGGAGTCGGAACCTTTTCGCACCATAGATTGGCCTGAAGCCCCAGCACGTTCGGGTCATCTCCCGGATCGTATGTATATACCCAATGCAGGGAGGTCAGTTCGCCCGTCGCAAGCGGCTCCTTGCGGATAAGGTCCTGGTAATAATCGAAATAGCAGTGGGTATTGGGCGACATTATCACCTTGTGCCCTGCCGCGGAGGCCTTTTTGCCGCCCGTGCTGCCGCGCCAGGACTGCACCACTGCATCGTCCGGAATCCCGGTCTCGAGAATCTCGTCCCAGCCTATGGCGGTACGTCCGCGATCATGCAGGAAAGACGTCATCCTCCTAACCAGATACCCCTGGAGTTGGCGGACGTCGGTGAAACCTTCTTCCTGCATTCGCTTGCGGCAGTTTACGCACACCGGCCAGTCCTTCATCACGGCTTCGTCTCCTCCTATATGGATATACTTGCCCGGGAAGATGTCCATCACTTCGGTCAGCACGTCTTCCAGCAACTTGAAAACGCCCTCGTTGCCGGGGCAGAGATCCCAGGCCCAGTTGCGGCGGTGGCCGGTGCTGTCGAGACAGGCGAGTTCCGGATAAGTACGGTTGACCTCCATGCTGTGTCCCGGCATTTCGATTTCCGGAATAACGTTAATGAAGCGTTGCTTTGCGTATTGCACAATCTCGATAAGATCTTCGCGTGTATAATATCCTCCGTAGGCTTTCGGGTCGTCTACAGTAGTGAAGGGATACCCGTTCTTCTCCCATTCCGCGTAGGTGCGTCCTATGCGCCAGGCCGCCTTCTGCGTGAGTTCCGGATGGCTTTTGATCTCTATCCGCCAGCCTGCAGCATCGGTAAGATGGAGGTGCAGGGTGTTGAGACCGAGCAGGGCCATCGCATCTATCTGCTTCTTGATGAATTCCTTGCCCTTGAAACTGCGGGATTCGTCGATCATAAGACCCCTGTGAGCATAGCGGGGATAGTCGAATATGGTGCATCGCTCCGGCTTTTCGCCGAGGAGTGCCATCTTTTTCAGTGTCTGCTCCGCCCGGAACCTGCCTTCTGCGCTGTTTGCCTTGATACTTGTTCTTGTACCTTTTATCTTTATTTGATATGCTTCCCTGCGTGCGAATTCAGGCAATGCCTGCGTCTTCCTGCGAAAAGACATCCCGTCGCCAGGATTGTATTCCACAGGTGCCGGGATCAATTGCAGAAGAATAGCTATTAGGTAAAATTTCATGAATCAGAAGGTATGGCGGCGGTTCATACGGAAGGGGCAGTGCACTTTCTCGAGTTTGCCTGTGATGATCATCTGCGCAGCCAGCCTTCCCATCTCTGCAAAGTCGGCGGAGATAGTCGTGAGACCGCCGAGAACCACGTCGTTCAAGGCGAAGTCGTTATAGGAAATGATGAAGACATCTTTGCCTATCTCGAGTCCCTGCTCTCCGATCCGGCGCGCAAGTGCTGCGAGTCCCCAGTCGAGTTGGGAATTCAAAACCAGGAAGGTGTCGCCTTTCGAGATTGTTTCCGGCGGCGCAGTCATGAATTTCAGGTGTACGCCGAAATCTTTTGCAAAGCGTTCCAGCCCCTTGTGGATGCACTGTCCGTAAAGACTCTTGGGCAAGGTGATTACGCTCAGGTCCTTGCTGCTGCCGGGCCGGTTGACTCCGCTCAGAAGACCGTCGTAAACGTCATTCTCGAAATCCTGATAAACTGCCCCGTAATTGCCTGGGTACTCAGATATCCAGCGGTCGAGCATGATCAGTTTGCGGTTCGGGATGCGTGAAAGGAGTTTTACCGCTTGTTTCTGGCTCTGCTCGTCCAGCGCGAAATGGGGGCTGACCACATACCAGTCGAAGTCGTCGAGGTGCGAGTCAAGGTAGTATTTGAGCAGGTCGAGGCTCTGGTTGTGGGTGAGAACGGTGATGTCTGCGCGGGTGCCGAGAGTCTCCTCGAACGCGCTGAAGATGACCTGCTTGTAAACACTGAATTTGTCGAAGATCACAAGAACCTTCTTACGCCCGTCCGGATTCGGCTCGGCCACATAGAAACCCTTTCCTTGCTTGGGAACGATCACGGCGTCCTTCGACAGGATTGCATAAGCTT
>CAMNAD010000106.1 GCA_946530505.1 uncultured Bacteroidales bacterium | reverse complement strand
CGAGGACCTGCACCTTGCACTGGCCGCAGTTGGCCTTGCCGCCGCAGGCGGAGGGAAGGAAGATCTTATGGTCGGCAAGGGTGTGCATCACATCGCCGCCCTGGGCGACCTCGAGCACTTTCTTGCCATTGTTGATGTCGATTGTAACTGTCCCGGAAGGTGTGAGCCTTGCCTTGATGATGAGCAGCAGCGCTACGAGCAGCAGCGTTACGATCACTATAACGAGGACAGCAGAAATAATGGTTGATGTCATGTTTCAGTCTCCTTATTAAAGTGAAATGCCCATGAAGGCCATGAAGGCGATACCCATCAGGCCGACAGTAATGAAAGTGATACCAAGCCCCTTGAGTGCCGGGGGAACGTTGCTGTAGCTGAGTTTCTCGCGGATGGCGGCAAGCGCTACGATTGCAAGGAACCAGCCGAGGCCGGAGCCGAGAGCGTAGACTGCGGATTCACCCACATTGGCGAATTCCTTCTGCTGCATGAACAGGGCTCCGCCGAGGATGGCGCAGTTCACTGCGATGAGCGGGAGGAAGATGCCGAGTGCGGAGTACAGCGAGGGAGCGAACTTCTCGACCACCATCTCTACAATCTGCACGATTGCCGCGATGACGGCGATGAAGATGATGACGCTGAGGAAACTCAGGTCGACGCCCTTGATGAGTGCGTCCGGTCCGAGGACATATTTGTTGAGAAGATAGTTGACAGGCACTGTGACGAGGAGCACGAACATTACGGCGACACCGAGTCCGGAAGCAGTCTTCACATTCTTCGATACTGCCAGGTATGAGCACATACCCAGGAAGTATGCGAAGATCATGTTGTCAACGAATATCGATTTGACGAATAAACTTATGTATTCCATATTCAGTTGCGCTTATGTTATTTCTCCTGAAGATCTTTCTGGATGCTGCGCTGAACCCACACGATGCATCCGAGAAGGATGAGTGCGAAAGGAGGCAGGATAACCAGATTGTTGGTCACATAGCCCGCAGGCATGACCTGGAGCCCGAAGAGAGTGCCGCTTCCGAGAAGCTCGCGGAAGAAGGCCACGATGAGAAGGATCATTCCGTAACCGGCACCGTTTGCCAGACCGTCAAGCATCGAAGGGATGGGCTTGTTGCCGAGGGCGAACGCCTCGATGCGGCCCATCACGATGCAGTTGGTGATGATCAGGCTGATGTAGACGGAAAGCTGTTTGTCGATGGGATAGGTGGCCTCGAAGCTCTTGAGGATCTGGTCCACCAGAATCACCATCATAGCAACTACCACCAGCTGTACGATGATACGTACTCGTCCGGGAATGGTGTTGCGCATAATGGAGAGAATCAGGCTGGAGATGCCGCACACGATCATTACGGAAAGCGCCATGACGAGGGCTCCCTTGAGGGTTACGGTTACTGCCAGCGAGGAGCAGATACCAAGCACCAGGACGGTGATAGGATTGCTCTTGAAGATAGGATCGAGAATTGTTTCTTTCAGTTTCATATCTTATTCCTCCACTGTTTTTTCGTTATCGCTGCATTCTGTGCAGGGAACGGTTGCTGTTCCGAAGTATCCGGCGTATGCTCCGAGCCAGGCATTGATTGCGGCGTCCAGCCCGTTGGAAGTCATGGTCGCGCCTGTGATGGCGTCGATCTGATTGTCAACTACGGACTTGCCATCTTCCTTGGGAGCGCCTCCCTTGACGATGGAGAAGACAGGGCTTTGGCCGAAGAATGCCTTCTCTCCAACGAACTCTGCCTGGAAGGCAGGATCGTCCTTGATCTTGGCACCGAGGCCTGCAGTCTCTGATTCATGGTCGAAATATGCTCCGTGAATGGTCTTGCCGTCGGCTTCGAAAGCGATGTATCCCCATACGGGGCCCCAAAGGCCTGCGCCGTATACAGGTACCACGGTAATGCCGTTCTTGAATATGAAGACCGGAAGCGCGTAGCCTTCTCCTGCCTTCACTTTGTAGTTCTGAGCCTTGAGCTGCTTGGGGGAGAAGACTTCTTTCGCGGCGAGGTCGAGGTCGGCCACCTTGGCGCCCTTGGCGTCTACGGTGAATGCCGATTCGATTTCGTTGCCGTAGGTCTCGAGCACCTTGGCATTGCCCATCGCCTGGAACTCGGCCTTGGTGCCGAATCCTCCGGCAGTCAGCATCTGGCTGATGGTTTCCGCCTTTTCGTTGGCGTCCTGCTTGCTCTTGAGAGACTGGCTGACAAAAGCCAGAACCGCTGCGACCACCACTACTATGACGGTCGTATAGATGACTGTATAAAGATTGCTGTTAGTATTCATACCTCATATATATTAAGCGGTTTTTGCAGCGGCCTTTGCGCGGCGCTTCATGGTCGAAGACACAACGCAGTGGTCGATAAGAGGAGCGAAGGTGTTGCCCAGCAGGATGGCCAGCATCATACCCTCGGCATAACCGGGGTTGAAAAGGCGTACGGTAACGCATAGCGCGCCTACCAGGAAACCGTAGATCCACTTTCCGCATTCGGTCTGTGCCGAAGTGACAGGGTCGGTGGCCATGAAAACGGTACCGAAGGCGAAGCCGCCCAGTACGAGGTGCTCCCAAGCGGGGATGCCTACTCCGCCGAGATTTGCAAGACCGCCCACGAAGAGGGCGCCTGCGACGGATGAGAGCATGATCTTCCAGCTGGCGACGCCCGTCCAGATAAGGATGGCTGCGCCGAGCAGGATTGCGATTACGGAAGTCTCACCTACAGAACCGGGAATGGTACCGATAATGTAGTCCCAAATACCGGTGCCATATTGTGCGGATGCGCCGTCAAGGGCGAGGGGAGTGGCTCCGGTGAAGCCGTCCACTACGTTCTCGCCGGCCTTGAGGCTTATCCAGCACTGAGAACCGGACATGGCTGAAGGGTAGGAGAAGAAGAGGAACGCACGGGTGACAAGTGCAGGATTCCAGATGTTCATGCCGGTGCCTCCGAAGACCTCCTTGACGAAGATTACGCTGAATGCGACTGCAATCGCAAGCATCCAGAGAGGGACGGTGACAGGGACAATCAGAGGAATGAGCATACCCGACATGAGGTAACCCTCGTTGACCTCTTCGCCACGTATGCCGGCGGAGAAGAACTCGATGAAAAGTCCGACGCCGTAAGCGACTACATAGAGAGGCAGGACCTTGAGGAATCCGTACCAGAAGTTCGCCAGAATCTGGAGACGGCCGTCTCCGATGGCCAGGGAGTGCTGATAACCAACGTTCCACATGCCAAAGATGGCGGCGGGAACGACGGAAATCACGGCGATGATCATAATGCGCTTAAGATCGATCGCATCGCGCACGTGAGCGCCCTTACGGGTGACCGTGCCGGGAACCTTCAGGAAGGTAGAGAAGGCGTCCACTGTTGCAAGCCAGAATTTCTTCATAATCTTAAGCCATTTCTTTAAGCATCAGGTCAATGCCCTGAGCGATCATATCCTGGATATTGTTCTTGGAAGGATCTATGTACTCGCAGAGTGCAAGATCTTCGGGAAGGACCTGATATATGCCGAACTGCTCCATCTTGTCGATGTCTCCGGCAAGGCAGGCCTTGATGAGGTAGAGAGGGAAGATGCCCATAGGGAGCACCTTAGCATAATAGCTGTCGTTCATGACGAAAGCACGGGGACCGCCGTGGAGATTGGTGTCCATGTCGTACTTCCGCCAGGGGGTAAGCCATGAGAAGTAGGAATGGTCGGTGCTGAACTGACTCCAGCGGACCGGTTTGGCCCATCCGAGGAGTTCGGGCTCAGTGCCTTCGAGGATAATGGTGACGGTGTCGTCGAAGAAGCCGAGATAACCCTCAGCTCCGACTGCTTTTCCGCTGAGAAGATCGCCGCTGATGATGCGGATGCCCTCCTCTGAGCCGCCGTAGAATCCTGCCAGGGTCTTCATGGGAGCGCCGGGAAGAGTCTCTACGTAAGCAGTCTCGATGGCTGCAGGGCCGGCGACGGCAACCTTGCGGCGGACGTCATAGATGCCCTTGGTAAGGTACTTGCCTATGGCTGCAAGCCCCTGGAGGGAGACAGTCCAAACGATGTCCCCTTTCTGGATGGGCTTTACGGCTGCAATCTGCACACCTACGTTGCCGGCAGGGTGCTTGCCCTTGAAGACGGTAACTTCAGCGTTTTCGAGTTTGGCGAAAGCGGAGGAAGAGTCGGCGATTCCAATGTGCACGGGGGCAATCTTGGCAAGAGCGTTGACTGCTGCCTGAATGTCGTTCACACGGTTTCCGAGGGTGAACTCGGTATCGGCTGCGAGAGGCGCAGTGGAGAAGGCTGATACGAAAATAGCCCCTGGAGTGGCTGCCGGATCGGCGACTATACCATAGGGCCTCTGAATGATGAATGGCCACAGGCCGGCTTTGAGCAGTGTTTCCTTGACCTCTTCTGCGTCGCCGCAAGCAGGCTCGGACTTCAGGTATTCCTGCACGTCATCCGCCTGTACGGTAACGGCAAGCAGTTTGCGCTTGTCGCCACGCACAATCTCCTTGACAGTGCCGCTGACGGGAGAAGCAAGAAGGATGGCTGCATTCTTCTTGTCTGCCATGACAGGGGAGCCCGCAAGCACCTTGTCGCCTTCTTTTACAAGGAGGCGGGGAGTGAATCCCTTGAGTGCGGTGGGTTCTACGGCAACGATGTCGGGAGAAACGGTCTTGGAAAGACTGGGCTCGGCAGCCCCGTTCACGGGAATGTCAAGCCCCTTTTTCAAAACGATGTTCTTGGACATTGTGTATTGAGTAAAAATTTGTTTTGTATTGCTGTTACAAAAATATGCGCGAAGATAGCCATTTTTTGGCGATTATCCTCGGTGTATTTCTGTTTTTTTAAGGGATTCTTCTTATATGGTTGCCACATGTATGCAAAAAGCCCCGTTTTGCATACGAATAGCTGGAAATTGGCTTACTTGTATGCAAAAACGCCGGTTTTGCATACAACTATGCCGTTTCAGTGCCCAATGTATGCAAAAACGCCTGTTCTGCATACACAATTGGGCTATTGCTAAAAACAGATAAAAAACAAGAGAACAGACCTGTTGTATATCGGCAGTTTTTTCTTAATTTCGTGCGAAGAATAGGGGAAAGGTTTAATGGTAAGAAATGAGACAATGGAAATGGAGAACGAGTCATTTAAGAGAAACAATGATGCTGAAATTATATTGAAGGGCCTGAACGAGGAGCAGAAACTCGCTGTCCAGACGATTAACGGTCCTCTTTTGATAGTGGCGGGCGCCGGGTCAGGCAAGACCAAGGTGCTGACGAGCCGTGTGGCTTATATCTTGGCAAATGGGGTGGATCCGACCAGGGTGCTTGCCCTCACCTTTACCAAGAAGGCGGCTGAGGAGATGAAGGAGCGTATCGCACTCCTTGTCGGCAGACGT
>CAMNAD010000105.1 GCA_946530505.1 uncultured Bacteroidales bacterium | reverse complement strand
ATCTTGTCGCCGTCTGTCTCTACAGGCATGCAGGAGTTCTTCATGTCGGCGGTCATCTGCACGAACTCGGATCCTTCGACACGCAGATCCCTCACATACAGATTATTGCCCACATCAGCGCCGTCTTCATACAGGAAGGCCAGGGTTTCGTCGTCGTTGATTTCCAGCTGGTAGAAGCGCAGTGGCTCGGCAGGGTTGCTGAAATAGAGTTCATCTTCGCTTTGGGAAGTGCCAATCTTGTGATAGTATATCTTATGGACCTCGTTCTTGCCGCTGAACTCATGGCCATCCCCTTCCGGGCGGTCGTAAGCACTGTAGTAGAATCCGTTGCCGCACCAGGAGGCTCCGGTGAACTTGGCCCACTCTATATGGTCTTCAAGCAGGCTTCCGTTCTCCACGTCCATCACGAAAATCTCTTCCCAGTCACTGCCGCTGCGGGAAATCACGTATGCCATATACTTGCAGTCATTGCTGAAATACGTGCCTTTGAGCGCCACCGTGCCGTCTTCGCTGAGAGTGTTTGGATCCAGAAAGACGCTGGGCTCGCCACCGAGTTCGTCCATCTCGTAGAGGACGCTCTGGTTCTGCAGGCCGTCATTCTTGTAAAAATACCACTTGCCGTTCTTCTTGTGTGAGGGGGCGCCCACCTTTTCGTAGTTGGCAACTTCCTTGAGCCTCGCGAGTATCTTCTCGCGGGCGGGAAGTTTTTTAAGATAGGCATCGGTCACTTTATTCTGCGCCTTCACCCAGGCCGCGGTCTCGGCGGAAGCGTCATCTTCCAGCCAGCGGTAGGGATCGGCGACCTCCGTGCCGAAGTAATTGTCTACGGTATCGTCTTTGCGCGTCTGCGGAAGCTTGGGAGCGCAGCCTTCAATTGCAATAGCAGTCATTGCCAAAATTATAAGGATATTCTTTTTCATAAGCGCAATATAGGCATTTTTTAACAGAAAAAGCGATTGAAGATTGAATTCAACCGCTTTTCTTAACCCAAATAAGGTTAAACTACCACCTGTCTTCGGAAGACACGGTAAGTTTCTTGCGTCCGTGTGCACGGCGGGATGCAAGTACGCGACGGCCGTTGGGAGTGCTCATGCGCTCACGGAAGCCGTGCTTGTTGACGCGCTTGCGGTTGGAAGGTTGAAATGTCCTTTTCATATCTATATTCTTTTAATTTTTCGTATTAGGGAGTGCAAAGGTAGTTTTTTCCAACCTCAATTACAAATTTTTCTGCAAAATATTCGTCTTTTAACCAGGAATCTATTCTCCAGCTGCGAATATTCCCGGTCGGAATATGGTATTTTTTCTGCATTGCGGCTATTTCTGCATCGATGTCGCCGCCTTTGAGGTAGAGTATGCTCCGGCGGAAACGCCCTTTCACCCAGGGATAGAAGTTCTCGAGACTCGTGACCGCACGGCTCACCACCCAGTCCCACTGCCCCGGCAGACTCTCCACGCGCGCATTCACGCATTCGACATTCTGCAGCCCCAGGCCGTCAGCAACCGCCTGCGCAACCTTCACCTTCTTCCCTATCGAATCGCACAGCGTGAACTTCGCCCAGGGCATCACCATCGCCAACGGAATCCCCGGGAAACCTCCTCCGGTTCCTACGTCCAGAAAACAATCTTTGCCCGTCGCGGAGGGGTAAAATAACTCCAGATACTGCGCAATGGCGAGGGAATGGAGGATGTGATGGGCGAAGATATTGTCTTCGTCCTTGCGGGAGATGACGTTGATGCGCCCGTTCCACTCGCGCCAGAGAGCCACAGCCTGCGCGAAATCCTGTTCAGACGGAATCAGCATAGACCGTGAGCCTCCTCAAGTAAACAACCCAGTTCCTCGATGTCGCGGCAGATCAGCGACGGAGCGTGAGGCCACTGCCGGGCGACCTCGAGCGTGGTTTCTCCGCTGAGCACCAGCACCCCGAAAGCCCCCGCATTGTACGCACACTCGACATCGGTATAGATCCTGTCTCCCACCATCGCAATTTCTTCCGCCTCAAGGCTATAGCGATGCTCTATGCCCTCGATCATCGCAGGATCCGGCTTGCCTATGACGGTATCCGGCTTGCGCCCGGTGGCATATTCGATGCACGCGCAGAGCGAACCGCAGTCCACCAGCACGGTCGGCTGGTCGGTAGGGCACACGCGGTCGGGATTCGTTGCGATGTAGGGTATCCCCTGCTGCGCCCACCAGCTGGCACGGCACAGGCGGGAATAAACGAGCGTAGGGTCGAAAGCCACCACCAGAATGTCCGGAACGTCATCTGCCGAATCTGCGGTGCTGATGAATCCGGCTTCCTCGAACTGACTGATCATCGAAGGCGTGCCAAGAAGGAACAACTTCCTGGCAGAAGGATAGTTCGCCTTGATGAAGTCGATGGTGGCAGGCACAGTGCTGTACATCTGCTTCTTCTCCGCGTTAATGCCCATTTTCGTCAGCTTCGCGAGATAATCTTCCAGCGAACGCGTCGGATTGTTGGTGAGGAAGGAGTAGCCTATGCCCATTTTCCCGAGTTTGGCAAGGAAGTCGAGGGTGAAAGGGAATATGGTGTTGCTCAAGTAGATGGTGCCGTCCATGTCGAGGGCTACATGCTTGATCTTGAGCAGTTTGGATTTAAGTTCTTCAGTCATTCTTCGCGAAGTTTTCGGTGAATTTGCGGGAACGTTCATAACCATCGCGCGGGGCGGCCCACATAAGCAGGAAGATGATTGCGCCTACCACGCCGACACAGAGGAAGGTGATGAAAACAGCGCGCCATCCGAAATGGTCTGCAATAAGGCCGACGCCCAGGGCGGAGAGGGCCGAACCGACGTATCCGAGGATGCCGGTGAGGCCGTTTGCTGTGGCGGATGCCTCCTTGGTCGCCTGGTTCGCAGCGCCGATTCCGATCAGGGCCTGAGGGCCGTAGATGCAGAATCCGGCAAGGGCGAGCACCACGGTAGAAAGGATTACAGGCATATCCACAAGGGCGAAGAGGCCCAGGAAGACAACCGATCCAACCATAGAGAACAAGCACATACGATGGGCACGGCCCTTGAAGATGGCATCGGTCGCCCAGCCGGCGAAGATGGTGCCGAACACGGCAGTCAGTTCAAAAACGGCTACCGACCAGGCGGCGCCCTGGATATTCATTCCCCGGTCTTCGGTAAGGAATTTGGGGCCCCAGTCGAGCACGCCCATGCGGAGCACGTACACGAAGATATTTGCAACCGCATAGAGCACCACCCACTTGTTGAAGAACACCATGTGGCGGAGGAATGCTCCGTGCGCTCCCTTCTTGCCTTCGGTGGCCTCTTTGCCGGTATGGGTTTCCTCTATTTCGGGAAGACCTACGCTCTGAGGAGTATCCTTCAGGCCCGTGAAGCACAGGATTGCGCCTCCGAGGGCCACAATCGCAGGCACTATGAAGCACCAGCGCCAGGCTCCGTAATGAGCGGCGTAGGACATTACCCGGGAACTCTGGTCGGCGGCGGAAAGGCCGTCCCAACCCTTGATGCTGGCCGCAAGGTTCGATGTGATGCGGGCGACAATACTGCTGTCGCCGGACATATCAGCGCCCATATTGGTCATCAAAAGTCCGCAGACAACCACGGCGCAGAATGCGCCGATGGAATGGGAAGTATTCCAGATGCTCATTTTGGTGGCAAGTTCGCCGGGAGCGATCCACTGCGGCAGCATACGGGCGCAGGGAGGAAATCCCATACCCTGGAAATACTGGTTCAGCACTATGGTGATTCCCATAACAAGAACGAGCATATTGACAAACTGGGGTCCCTCATGCACGCCTGTGATCCAATAGCTCAGATCCACGCCGAATCCGAAGCAGATATTGGCCGCTGCGCAAAGGATAAGCCCTATGCCCATAAAAGTCTTGGGACTGACTCTCTCAACCACAAAGCCGTTCAAGAAGCGGCTCAGGCCATATATCAGCGAGCCTATGGCTATTACTATACCGAAACTGGTGTTCGAGATGCCATATTCCGCCGTAAGGCCGGGCATGGCGATGGAAAAATTCTTTCTTACAAAATAATAGATGGCATAAACCACCATCGACACTATGATGGTACGCCACTGCCAATACTTGAAAGACTTGTTTGTACTCATATCGTTTCTTCTGTTTTCATTTTGTCAATCTGTTCTTTTGCCCTGCGGATACGGGTGCGTACCGTGTTGAGCGGGATGCCGGTCTCTTCGGCTATCTCGCTGTACTGCAGCCCGTCCACCAGACGCATACGCGCAATCCTGCGGTAGAGTTCCGGCAGGCCTTCGATGTACTGTTCGGTCTGTACCTGGTCTTCGTCGCGGATTATGGATTCGAGAGGAGTATCTTCATCGCTCCCTATTGTACTTGCTGCCGCACCAGCGGAAGCGCTCTGGTCGATGGATATCAGATGCTTGTGGGAACGGGTTTCCTGCTGAACGGTGTCGAGCGCGGTGTTGTGAGCAATGTTTGTGAGCCAGGTTGAAAACTGGCTCTTGGAGGGATCATAACTCCGTATCTGCCGGAAAGCTTTTTCGAAGCTCCTGGAGCAGATATCGTCTACGTAAAAGTCGTCCAGATTCTTCATCCGGCTCTTGATGTAGGTACGCAGGGATCCTATATGAGTATCCCAGAGCTCGGTGAACGCTGCACCGTCTCCTATGATTGCCAGGCGGATCAGTTCGCTAGTGGGCCTCGAGCCAGGTTTTGCCATAATTGCATTCTACAGTCAAGGGAACGCTGAGTTCCATTACACCTTGCATTTCTTCCACCAGCACTGCCTTTGCAGCTTCTATCTCCGCTTCAGGCACTTCCAGCAAAAGTTCATCGTGAATCTGCAACACCATCCTCGCCTTCAGGCCCTCCCTGCGGAGGCGCTCCTCAACCCGTATCATCGCAAGTTTGATGATGTCGGCGGCTGTGCCCTGGATGGGTGCATTCACCGCGTTGCGCTCGGCATTGGAACGGATGTTGGCGTTGTTGGAATTGATGTCGGGGATGTAGCGCCTCCGCCCGAGCATCGTTTCGGTATAGAGGGTTTCGCGGGCCTTCGCCAGGGTACCGTCGATGAAGGCACGGATCGAAGGGAAGGACGCGAAGTAGTCGTCGATGAGTTTTTTGGCCTCGGTGCGCGAGCATTTCAGCCTCTGGGCAAGCCCGAAGGACGAAATCCCGTACATGATTCCGAAGTTGGCGGTCTTGGCCATGCGGCGCTGGTCGGCGCTGACCTCCTCCACCGGAACGCCGAAAATCTTGGCGGCGGTGGCGGCATGGATGTCGAGTCCTGCTCGGAACGCCTGCCGCAGGTGCTCGTCTCCGCAGAGATGGGCCATCACCCTTAGTTCTATCTGGGAATAATCCGCCGACATCATCACCCAGCCCTCTTCTCCCGGCACGAAGGCCTTGCGTATCTCCCTCCCCTGCTCCGTGCGGATGGGGAT
>CAMNAD010000104.1 GCA_946530505.1 uncultured Bacteroidales bacterium | reverse complement strand
TTGAAGACCTTGTCGTCGAACTTTCCGCCTGTATTGAGGATGCTGACGGCCTTCACCACGGAATCCAGGGGGATGCCGCGGCCGAAGTCCCTCACGCTGACGTGATTGTCTTCGGTGATGTCCACGATGATCTGCTTGCCGAAACCCATCGCGAATTCGTCGACGGAGTTGTCGATTATTTCCTTGAGAAGCACGTAGATGCCGTCGCCGGGGTTGTTTCCGTTCCCCAGGCGGCCGATGTACATGCCGGGACGCATCCTGACGTGCTGGACGCCTTCCAGGGTGCGTATGTTGTCGTCGGTATAATTTGTCGTACTCACTGCCATTCTACAAAAATAACAAAAATTTCGCTATTTTACTACTCCGCGCAGGTGCAGGATGACAGGTTTGCGTATATCAGAAAGGTATACTGTGACGGTTTTGTCGAAGGGGAAGGGGCCGTCCTCGTTGGCATAGGTGACTTCGATGGTGCCTTTCTGGCCTTTTTCGAGGCTGGAGCGCGTCCATTTCACGTTCGTGCATCCGCAGGAGGTGATGGCCGAAAGTATGGTCAGGGGCTCGTCTCCGGTGTTGGTGACGGTGAATACGCAGCTCTGGGGCCCGTCCGCCTGGGTGATGGTGCCGAAGTCATGGACGGTGCGGTCGAAATCCGCACGGCCGCCGATAAGCACGCTTAATATGATGAGTAAAATTTTCATATTGCAAATTTATAACAAAAACCTTACCTTTGCGTCCGAGATATAAAACTAATTACTTTAGAAATGGCTTACAAAATTTCACCTGACACCTGCGTTGCTTGTGGAACCTGCATGGGCGAATGCCCTACCGGTGCTATCCACGAGGGAGATGTATACTCTATCGATCCCGATGTGTGCATCAGCTGCGGCACCTGCGCCGGAGCATGCCCCATGGGAGCAATCTCGGAGGAGTAATATTCTTCTACGCGACGACGACACGGACTCCGGTCTTCTCGATAGCCTTTCTGGCTTCATCGGAAATGCCGGAGTCTGTTATCAGTATGTCCAGGTCCTCGCATCCGCAGATGCGTCCGAAGCCTTTGTATCCTATTTTTGATGAATCCGCGAGCACGACGACGGTGTTCGAGATCTTCGTCATCTGATTCAGCAGTTCCGCCTCTTCGATGGTGGCGCAGGTGACGCCGAATTCAGGGTCTATCCCGTCCACGCCGAAGAACATCTTGCTGCAGTGCAGGTTCTTCAGCTGGTTCTTGGTTTCGGAACCTATCACGCACAGGGAATTACCGTAGAGAATGCCTCCGAGCTGCATCACCGAAACTCCCGACATGTCGCCCAGGGCCATGGAAACGTTCACCGCCGGGGTCACCACGTTGAGGCGCCCCTTGGGCTTGAGCAGTTCCGCCATCACCTCCAGGGTGGAGCCGGCCCCCATTATTATGGAGTCGTTCTCCTGAAGCATCGAAATGGCCTTCGCGGCGATTTTCTGTTTCTTCTTGAAGTTGATGAGTTTCTTGGTGTTGAGGCTGATGTCCATGACCTGCGCCGTCGTGGGCAGGGCGCTGCCGTATGCACGGTAGAGCAGTCCCTGGCCTTCGAGGTAGGTGAGGTCCTTGCGGATTGTGGTCTGTGTAACTTGCAGTGCGTCGGCAAGATCTGCCACCCGCACGAAACCGTTCTGGAAAATGTTGTCCAGGATGAACTTGCGTCTTTCGGCTATGCTTGTCATGATTCAGGGATTTACCAGCTTGCTACAATTTCATAGGGAACTCCGTTGAGGACGCCGGTGTCGCCGGAATAGACGAAATAGTGTCCGAGGCCGTTCGCTTTGTCGATGATGGTGTCCGTCGCTGTCACGGTCGAGGCGCAGCGCACGGTGACGTACCAGAGGCCCTTGTCAAGAGCCCTGGTGGTGATTGTCTGACTGTTTCCTGCTTCTTTTGCGGAATAGTCCGGTTCGTTTTCCGGGAAGGCGAAAGCGTCTTTCTTGAGATAAAGTTCGAGATTGTAATCACCCCGGCCTTCGAGTCTGACAGTGAGGGATTTCGTCCCCTTTGGAAGATACACCACGAAATGATGGCACTGGAGGTCTCCGATCGCGGTTCTCTGTGGATAGTCGTCGGTGGTTTTCTTGGTCATGTATCGGGTTTCCCCGTTCTTGAGAATGCCCTTGACTTTTGCTATTCCGCTGCCGTCCCAGGCATAGCGGAACATGGATGCAGTCATATTGAGGATGTCGCCTGAAGGTGCATCTTCCGGATGGGACCCTGTGACCACCAGGCGTCCTGATTCGGGAGATTCCTTGTATGCCCAGATACCTGGCTGGCAGTAGAATCCCGCCGACGAAGAATTCTTGCCTTTCTGGTTGAGGAAGCGCCCGAGGATTTCGGTGCCTTCCGGAGCCCTGTTCACATCCATATACCCGCCTCCGTTGTGGCGCACATCTGTTACGATGGCAGAACACTTGGGACCGTAGTACTCCTGGAAGATATCGGACATTATTTCTATCTCTATACTGGAATTGCCCACGCCGGTGGCTTTCATGTTGCCTCCCTTCCAGATGTTGTAGTAGGAAGAGAGTTTGCCGTTGGCGTATTTGCCGGACAGATAAGCTCCTGCGCATGAGCCCACGAATGAACCTCCGTTGGCGTAGAATGTGTTCACGTTCTCGCGGCCACTGGTGCCAAGGGTAGTGCCGTGCGGCCCGGAATGACCTCCGAAGGAGTAGAACATCCTGAATCGGGGCTCCCCGTCGGGATAAAGAAGTACTCCGTTAAGGTCGTCGGCGGAGCCTGAGAATATGCTGTTCTGAAGGGTCCTGTCACTCTCTTTGTAGCCATCTCCTACATCATCGACAGTGGAAAGGAAGTACTCGGCGTCAGTAATCTCCGCCTTCTTGAGTGCGTAGGGGAGACGGCCGTTGATGACAACTCCGTTTTCCTTGATGCCGGGATTCAGCTCGCATCCGCCGTCAAGGAAAATGTCTTTATAATAAGCTGTGTTGATGGTATTGTCGTCGACAAGGCGCATTATGCTCTCGTCGTCGAGTTCTTCAAGCGACTGCCCCTGATTATCGTTCTCTTCCTTAGTGCAAGAGAACGCAAGGAAGGCGCAGTATGCTGCCAAAAGCCAAGGTAATATAGTTTTACGTGTCATACTCCGTAAAGATACGCAATATCTTTAAAAAGCCAAATTTTTGAAAAATAATTAAAACGAAACAAAACGAAACTTTTTCTTAAAAAAAGTGTTTGCGGAACGAAATAATTTATGTAAATTTGGCGTGTATAAGAATTATCATAACCACATTCATATTCAAATCTATGAGAATTAAACCTTTCTTGATGCTCCTTGCAAGCTGCTCTTTGCTGGCGCTGCAAGTGTTTTCCGCATCTGCCCAGAATCGCACTCTCAAGGTGCAGGGCGTTGTCTCCGATTCCAAGGGAGAGGCGCTTATCGGGGCCATGGTTTATGTCCAGGGCACATCCAACGGTGCAATGACTGATGCCTCCGGACGTTATGCCATCTCCGGCGTCCAGCCCAATGCTACCCTCGTTGCCAGCCTTATGGGTTACGAGGAGCAGACTACCAAAGTTGACGGCCGCACGGCTATTGACTTCGTACTCAAAGACGATGCAATGGTCCTCGAAGAGGCGGTTGCTATCGGATATGGTACCCAACGCAAGGTGACGCTTACCGGTTCTGTCACCACCACCTCCGGTGATGCACTCGTCAAGAACTCTTCGGTGAACCTTTCCCAGGGTCTTGCCGGCCGTGTCTCCGGTGTCATCGTGAACAACCGTTCCGGTGAGCCTGGCCGTGACGATGCTGTAATGTATATCCGAGGCCGTTCCACCCTAGGCAACAACAGTCCTCTGATCATCATCGACGGCGTGCCCGGACGTGGCGATGAATTCTCCCGTCTGACCGGCGAAGAAATCGAGAGCGTGAACGTGCTGAAGGATGCCTCCGCAGCCATCTACGGTGCGCGTTCTGCAAATGGTGTCATCCTCGTGACCACCAAGCGCGGACGCACTGACGGCAAGCCGAGCGTTACCTTCACATACGACTATGGTATGCAGCAGCCTACCCGCCTTCTCAAGATGGCTGATGCTGTTACCTTCGCAGAGGCTTACAATGCAGCCCGCGCCATTACCGGTGCTTCCCCCATCTATACACAGGAGCAGATCCAGCACTATAAGGACGGTGACGACCTCATCAATTATCCTAACACCAACTGGTTCGACGCCATCATCAAGGACCGCTCCAACCAGCACAAGTACGGCGTCAGCCTTCAGGGCGGTGCCGGCAGGGTGAGCTACTTCGTGCAGTTCAACGGGCAGTATCAAGATGGTATCTATGTCAAGTCCGCTACCAACTACAACCAGTACAATGTGCGCTCCAACATCGACATCCAGATTACCGACGACTTCAAGCTCGGTCTCGACCTCAATGTCCGCCAGCAGCACAAGAATTACTCCGCCTATCCTTCCGACAGCTACGGTATCTTCTATATCACTGCAAGGCGTTACGCTTCCAGCGCACCTTATTATCCTAACGGATATCTCCGTTCCGGGGCCAACCCTGCAGCCCTCGTGCAGTCCCTGACCGGTTACGACAACACAACCTATAACACCATCAATACCACGTTCCGCGGCAACTACGACCTTCATGCCATCACGAAGGGCTTGTCCGTAAATGCGGTATTTGCATACGACGTTCACAACAACTTCCACAAGAACTGGTCGAAGAACTGGCCTTGCTACTCCTATGATGAAATCACGGAGACTTATCGCGAAAGGGACAGCGGCGTGTTTACTACACCTACCCTCAACGAAAGCCAGAACAACTACCACACCGTCACGCTCAACGCCAATATCAACTACGACCGCGATTTCGACGGACATCATGTCACCGCGCTCGCAGGTTTGGAGCAGAGCAACTATCGTAGGGATTACTTCAACGCTGCTATCGAGAAGTACGATTCCGACATCCTCGACGAGTTCTTTGCCGGAAATGCCGATAAAGCTTACTATAAGATCGGCGGTTATGCAAGCGAAACTGCACGCCGTTCCTTCTTCGCCCGTGTCGGATACGACTACAAGAGCAAGTATCTCTTCCAGGCCCTCATCCGCTTCGACGGCTCCGAGAACTTCCCTTCCGACAAGCGTTGGGGCAGATTCCCCGGTGCATCTATCGGCTGGCGTATTTCCGAAGAGCCTTTCATCAAGGACAACTTTTCCTGGATCACCAACCTGAAAGTGCGTGCTTCCTATGGTGAGCAGGGTAACGACCAGGTGGATGCTTTCCAGTACCTTTCTACTTATAAGTATTCTACCAGCACATCCTACCGTGCACTCTACGACGGCAAGGAAGTCAACTACATCATCCCCGACGGAGTTCCCAACCCCAACATTACCTGGGAGGTGGCCAAGACCTGGAACCTCGGTCTCGACGGATCCCTCTACAACGGCCTCTTCGGATGGGAAT
>CAMNAD010000103.1 GCA_946530505.1 uncultured Bacteroidales bacterium | reverse complement strand
CCCGTTTCTACTTTGTCCCCGTGACAGAATAGTTTAATATTGTATAAAATAACAGAAAAGATTTTCCTTCCGCTCTCAATGCCGACATCGACTCTTTTGGGAGCGGAGGAAATGATAACCGAGATTTAGGGATTAAAATGAAGAATTTACGTATGAGCCTTCTTGCACTTGTCTGTGCGACGGCTATGTTCTCCTGTATGAAGGAGAATCCCCTCGGCCCCCAAAAGGTCAATCTTACTTTCAATGTGGCCAACGAGCCTTCTGCAT
Organism: uncultured Bacteroidales bacterium; assembly: GCA_946530505.1. Lineage (GTDB taxonomy): Bacteria > Bacteroidota > Bacteroidia > Bacteroidales > UBA932 > Cryptobacteroides. The sequence continues at coordinate 5,237 of CAMNAD010000103.1, read as the reverse complement.
CGGATGACCCTTCCGCATCGAAGGCAGCCCTCGATGGAAATGCCGTCGAATTTGAAGCGGGCGACAGGATCGGCGTGTGGGACGGTTCCAGCATGAACTGCTTTACCACAGTGGCGGGCGGCGCGAACGCGAGTTTCTCGGGTACTGCAGCCACCGCTGCAACGTACATTCTGATAAGCCCTTATAGCGAGAACTACTCCATAAAAGGTTCAGTCGTGACCTACTCCATCCCTGAAATCCAGGTGGCCACCCCCGGCAGCGCAGATCCCTACGCGCTTGTCAGTATGGCCAAGGTCAGCGGCACATCGGGAGAAGCCGCTCTTTACAACTGTGTAGGTCTTGTAAAAGTTACGGTTCCTGACGGACTTACGGTCAAGGAGATCCACGTCGGTGGCGGTAAGGGCGCGACCGCGGGAATCTGCGGCACCTTCACGTTCAATACCAACACTCAGACAGTGGGCCTTGACGATCCGAACAGTATGCGTACGAGCATTACACTGGTTCCGCAGGCCGGTCAGAGCGTGATCGCCCCCGGCACCTACTATGTTGCCGTCCGTCCCTTTACCTATGAAACCGGTCTCGCCCTTGCCTATGTGAATGCGGACAACCAGCTTTGCAAGCGTACGACGGCAACGGCTGTCTCCGTGGCACGCAATCATATCCGCCCTGTCGGCTCGCTTAATACAGCGGATTTCGTGGCCAATACGGGCACTGCGGTGCTTAGGATGAGCGGCGATGAGAATCAGTTCACCGGCCGTGTGAAGAAGCTTGCCGGCGGAACAGGTTCGGCAACAGAAGATAATACCACCATCGAGCATGCCGTCATCAAGGCGCATACCCTCTTTGACGGTAATTTTAATAATGACAACAATGTGGTCTCGAGCGGTAAGGGCAATACCAATATCTTCGCTTACGTCAAGGAAAATACCCTTTATGTCTGCACGGAGGCGCCCAAGATTCAGCTCCAGTACGCCAGCAGCTATCTGTTCCGTAATTTTAAGAATCTGAAGACCGTTACATTCAATAATGTAGATGCAGAGGAAAGCCCATCCGCAACCCAACTCACTACGTTTGATAGAATGTTCTCCGGCTGTACGAATCTCGAGTCGGTAGATTTCGGGGACTGTGATTTTTCCAATGTGGCAAACATCCAGTTTATGTTTGAAAATTGCCCCAACCTCAAGGTCGCCCGATTCGGCAAGACCTACACTACATCACTCCAGTACTGCAAGGCCGTGTTCAGTGGATGTACTTGGATGACAGAACTCAATCTGGGTCCCAATTTCACCATCTCGCATATATCGGACAAGACGCAGTGCAACAATATGTTCTACAATACCGCGAAGGACTCCAATGCGGCTGCAGGCGCTGACGTTTCCAAGAAATGCCGCCTCTATATGTCGCAGGCGGAGTATGATGCGGCCCGTTATGATCAGGGGGGCGTATGTGCGAACTCCGCGCTTGTACCGGCCCGTTTCTGGCTCAATCCGGTCAATCCGGTCGACCCGATCGATCCTCCTGCTCCCACACCGTCGACAGGCCCCAAGTTCAGCATCTTCGGAGATTCGATATCGACCTACGCCGGGTATATCCAGGGCTACACGACCTACTATCCCTATGGCACGTTGAACGATGTGAACATGACCTATTGGATGAAACTGATCGCCAAGTTCGAGGGAGCAGCCCTGGAGAAGAATATCTCCTATTCCGGCTCCTGCGTTTCCTATGCCGAGGAGACCTTCGAGTGTGTCGGTTCTAAAAAGAGTTATTCGCTCAAGTCGGCAAAGACAAAGTGTTTCCTGACCCGCTATGCAGAATCCGGAATCGGCAACCCCGATGTGTTGATTCTTTATGGAGGGACCAACGACAGGGTGTTCTGCAAAGGCAATGTGCCCCAGCCCGGAGACTATTATAACGAGACGGGTAAGTACTATTACTCAGAGGACGGCGGCCTGGGCCAGTACAGCCCCGCTTCCGGTGAGGTGGAGGCGTTATGCGCCACGGCTTCCGCGAATCTGGACCTGGATTACTTCATGCCGGCATACGTCGAACTGCTCAGGCGAATCTTCAATGACCATGCGAATGTAAAGATCGTCTGTCTCGTAGGAGACGGTATGACGGACGCGCAGGAGGCCTGGATCAAAGGCGTGACGCAGTACTTTGCCACGCACGGGTATTCGGGTCGGATCAAGACGGTGAGTTTCCATAATGAAGGAAACTACAATGGGAAGATTTATGATAATGATAATATCCCCAAAGTCTCAGGCGTCCATCCGAATGATGCAGGCATGACTTATATGGCAAACTTCATCTATAACGAGATAAAAGACTGGCTGTAATCTATTTCCCATGAAAAAGGAATTACTCTTTGCTACTCTGCTTCTTTCCGGCCTTCTGGCTTGCCGGAAAGAAGCTTTTCAGCAGCAAGCGGAGTCCGGGTCAATGACGATTTACGTTGGAATCGAACAGGCCAAAGCGGAGCTGGCAGATGGTGAGGATGGCTATAAGAATGTCTTATTCCAGGCCGGAGACGCGATTTCGGTTTTTGCAAACGGAAAGAACTACAAGTTCGAAACGGCGGAAGGCGGCTTGCCGGCAGCCTTCACAGGTTCAGCGCCTCAGATAGAGGGCACCTACTATGTTGCGAGTCCGTACAAGAAGGCGTTTACCATCGACGGCGAGAACAGGATGCATGTGGTGATTCCACAGGAGCAGAAGGCGACCCCCGGAAGCGCCGATCCCAAAGCCTTTGTCTGCGCCGCAGCCTTCAGGGGCGACGAGATGGTCTTCCTCAAAAATGCCGTCTCGCTTCTGAAGGTCACCGTTCCTTCCGGGCAGCAGTACAAGAAGATAGAAGTCGCCTGCGCCGCAAAAGGCAGTGCGGGAACGAAACCGGCTCTGAACCAGACCATTGCAGGAGACATCATTCTTGATGAGAACGGCGATATCACCCTCGGTGAGAACAGAAGCACCTCCGTCCGTCTTGTTCCTGCAAAGAACCAGACGACCATTCCTGCCGGGGATTATTATATTGCCGTACGTCCCGGCACATACAAGGTGACCATCGCCTTCGTTACGGAGGATGACCGCTTCTATGTCCGCCGGTCCACGGTCGACAACACGCTGGAGAAATCGCATATCATCCCGACGGGGACATTGAGTACGGAAACCTTTACGGATGAAACGGCACCCGCCCTCCTGACAACGGGCGCGAATGTGAATATAGCCCTGAAACAACTCGTCAGCGGTGCCGTCTCGGCCGTAACGACAGACGACAACACCATCACGGCCATCCATGTGGAAACCCTGTCCCTTGGCGGATGTCTGCCGGATGCAAAGGTCATCAGTTCCGGGACGTCTGCCCACCCGGTCTATGCCAGACTCAGCGGTACGGAAGTAACCCTCATGACTTCCGGCAGTTCCCTTGAACTCAATGAAGCCAGCGCAGGTATCTTCCGCAACTTCAAGGCGCTCAAGACCGTCGATTTTGCCTCTTTCTCGGATGAGAAAGTGACCAATATGACTCGGGCTTTTGCGCAGAGCGGTTTTACTTCGCTGGACCTGTCTTCCTTTATCGGCGGCAGAGTAACTTCAATCAATTATATGTTTGAGAACTGCACAGACCTCCTTGACGTGAATCTATGCAATTTTTCCGGCGATGCGCTTACTGACTGCTCCTTGGCCTTTTCCGGATGTTCGTCACTCCAGAGGCTCAACTTCGAGTCCGCCCATACGGACAAGGTGACCAACTTTAAGGGGTTCCTGCTGGGTTGCAGGTCCTTGACCGAGTGCAGGCTGGGTATGTACTTCACGGCTTCGGGAGTTACGGATGCCGGCAATCTGAGCAATATGTGGTACAGGGGGTCCAATCCGGAGGTCTGCGACCTGTGGATCATCCAGGACACTTACGACGACCTTGCCATCGCAAGGGCGGACAAGTCGAATTTCGTCGCCGCCCAGTATAATGTGAATTTCATCACCCCGGGCATCATGATTCTTTCCGGCGATCCTGCCGTTCTCATCAGAGGCCGGAAGGGGACGGTCCGGTTCAAAGTCGTTCCCGGCAATCTTCAGAACGTGAACATTTCCCTGGAGCCTTCCGTGAACTTTACTGCTTCCGTAGCCCCTGCGGCCAATGCCGGCGAGTATGTCATCACGCTTGAAGATGCGATGAACGCCTTCGAGTACAACGAGACGGTCTGCCTTACGGCTTCCTTCGACGGGGGCGAATTCACCCGGGATCTGACCGTCGGGTCCTCTCCCGTGAACGTCCTTGGCACCGGCCTTCCCATCGTGATTCTCGATACGCCTGACGCCGTTGAAATCCTGGACAAGGAGAACTGGATCGAAGGGGCTGGTCTGACCATCCTCAATCCGGACTTCAGCGTCAGCTACAGCGGTTCGCTCAGCGTCAAAGGCAGGGGCAACAACACCTGGCTTCACGCAAAGAAACCTTATGCCCTCAAGCTCGACAAGAAATCCGAGATTCTCGGCATGAAGAGCCACAAGAGGTGGTGCCTGCTTGCAAACTATGTGGACCGGACCCTTCTTCGCAATGATGTGGCGTTTGAAATCTCCCGCAAGACTTCTCTTGCCTATACGCCCAGCGGCAAATTCGTCGAGCTGGTGCTGAATGGAGAGCACAAGGGCAATTACTACCTCTGTGAGCAGATCAAGCAGGATGCCAACCGTGTCAACATCTCTTCTCCCAAGTCGGGTGTCGGGGATGGCGGTTACATCGTCGAGCTTGACGATTACTTCGACGAAATGTTCAAATTCCGTACTGCGCGGAAGAACCTTCCCTGCCAGTTCAAAGACCCCGATGAGGTCGATGAAGTGCAGTTTAATTTCTTGCGGGATTATATCAACAATATGGAAGAAGCCCTGTATGACGAGACCCGGTTTGCCAACCGTGAATTTGCCGATTATATGGATCTCCAGTCGTTCGTTGATTACTATTTCGTCATCGAGCTTACGCAGAACAATGAGGCGAATGTGCCCAAGAGCGTATATATGCACAGGAATGTCGGAGGAAAGATGACTGCCGGGCCGGTATGGGACTTCGACTATGCCACTTTCATCAAAGATCCCTTGATGTATCTTTCCAATCCTGAACTGCGCAGAACGGGTTACAACTTCATGTACCAGAACCCTGAGAACGGCCACTACTACGGCCGGCTGATGCAGGACAAGAATTTCAAGATACTTATGAAGGAGCGTTGGGAAGCTGTCCGTAC
>CAMNAD010000102.1 GCA_946530505.1 uncultured Bacteroidales bacterium | reverse complement strand
AGGATAATGTGATGCCATACGGTGATGGCGAGGAAGAGGGCGGAACTGGCTAGAAGGGTGGTTCTCCAGGCGCGGGGAATGTCGCCGAAGCGGTTCTCGAGCAGGCCCGCCACAACTACGATCACCCCCTGTCCGAAGACCGAGGCGATGCGGTAGAAAGTGCTCCTGATGCCCACGAAAAGGCTCTGCCGGTGTTCATCCAGCGCCAGCATATAGAATCCGTCCGCAGCGATGTCGTGCGTGGCGGAGAGCATCGCGGTGATGTAAAAGAAGATCAGGGAAAAGGCGAAGGCACCGACGGGTTCGCCTATACGGCGCGGCAGCGAGAGGGCGATGGCGGCGAAGCATATGGTCATCAGCGCCTGCATCATCACTATCCACCAGCGCTTGGTGCGCACCACGTCCACCAGCGGGCTCCAGAGAGGTTTTATCACCCAGGGAAGATAAAGAAGGCTGGTGTACATTGCGAGCTCGGCATTGCCCATGCCCATACGCTTGAACATTGTAACCGACACCACGTTGACTATGAAATAGGGTATGCCCTCCGCAAAATACAGCGTAGGCACCCAGAGCCATGGAGTTCTGTTTTTACTCATCTGCTTGCAGTTCAGATATTTCCGTTCCTGGATAGTAATGCTGCAGAATCTGCACGCAATCGTATCCGCGCGAAGCCATTACCGCTGCCCCTATCTGGCAGAGGCCGACTCCGTGCCCCCATCCTTTGCCGTGGAGTATGCATTCGTCGCCTTTCCATTCTATCTCGAAGGCGGAACTTTTGAGGCAGTTTTCGCTGAGGGCCTTGCGTATGGCCAGTTCCTTCCCCAGCACCAAGCGGCCACCGTCGCCGACGACTTCCAGTTCGACTATCCTTCCCGACGGCCCGCGCTTGAGGGCCTTCAACTCCCGCACGGTGCCGATTCCGGCAGCAGAGGGCTCCTGCGGAGCATTTTCCCGTACAGGGTTGCGCAGCAACGCGGAGCAGGAGCCCTCTGCTGCCGGGATCCTGCCTATCAGTGCCGAGAGCTCGTCGCGGGTGTAACGGACGGTCCAGCGGTAGAAGTCGCGCGTCTTCAGGTCGTAATCGTTAAGCACCTTGCGGAGAATCTCATCGTCATCGGTATCGCAGAAAGGCCTTCCTCCGTCTTCCGGAGTATCCGGCACAGCCTGCAGATAAGGATAGTCCCTGTCCTCCCAGCAGCTGCTGTATAGTTCGGAAGTACCTCCGCAGCATTTGGAATAACGGGCGTCGCAGATATCTCCTTTATATGTAAGGACACTGCCCCAGGTACGGTCGATTGCATCGCGCACATTCTGTCCCACGGCACCGTCCAGCCCCTGATAGCGCTGGCAGTGGTCATCTGCACATACATCGAAATGTTCGTGGGTGCGAAGATTGCTCATAACCCACGAACGGGAGATTATTGCGTGCGCCTTGAGGAACTCCAGCGGAGCATCAGCATGCATCTCGGAAGATACAACGCTAAGCAGGTAATCCTCCAACCCTATGCGGTTCACGGCCCGTATCTTGTCGCCTTCAACTATGAAACGCAGGCGTCCTGCGAAGCGCCTGGTAATCTTCTGCTCCCAGTGGAATCCTATGCCTATGGGCATATCGTGGAGTATGAATGTAGGCTCGCTGAAAAGGGTGGAACGCGTAACGGCGTCGAAGGTGAGCTCGTCGTAGAGGGAACCGTTGTAGTTTATCTTCCCGTCCACCCAACTCACACGCTGAGGGCCGGCGCCGTCGGAGATGATCTCGAAAACTATCTCCTTGGCAGCCATGATGCCCACGTCGATCTTGGGCTGTGTGCGGGTGAGGCGCCATACAACGAGCGCATCGTCCTCCTCGCTCACGGACACCTCGTCCACCATCTGCCGGAGCTGTTCCTCGGTGATCTTCCGGAAATCCTCCTCCCTGGGGACGACGAAGTATCCCGCCATGTCGGCGGCGCCGGGGCTCATCGTAAGATGCTCCTCCCCTTCCGCGAAGTAATGATGGGAGCGCAGGTTGGAGCGCAGGACCACAGCGGTGCGAAACTCGCCGTTCTTGTACCAGGAATAGAGGTTGAAGCGGGGTTCGCTCTCCCCTTCCCTGCGCGGAGAGCATTCCAGCAGGCGGTAGAAGAGCTTGGCCATCGACTTCTGGGTAGTAGCCTTGAGGATGTAAACTCCCCTGGTGAAGCCTTCGAATTTGTAGAGAGTGGCATCCTGCACGCGCTCGAGCTCGCCGGTGGCGCTGTCCAGGGCCTTGTCCGCTGCCAGTTCGAGGGGCAGGATCTCCCTCGGGCAGGCCTGGAAGTGCAGATGGTCGGGAGCTGACGCTCCGCTCATAGGGCCGTTGTAGAACACCGTGAAGTCCTGGTACATCTTCGTAAAGAGAAGCATATCCGGGAAATGGTGCCAGATGGTCTGGGCTATATGCTGGTCGCGGGCCACGACAAGGTGGTTGCGGAAAATCGGGTAGGGGTTCACCTGCACATTGTAGCTGCGATGCTTCTTGCCTTCGTACTTTACGTGGAACTGCTCTTTGGGACGGTTCGCCGGGCACAGGAAGCAGGGCCTCGCGGCAATGGATTTCTCGTCCACCTCTGCGGTGGAGGAGATGATGCGGCCGGGGTTCATCTGAAGGATGACCTGAAGCCCTCCCACATCCATATATTTGTATTCCGCATTCTTCAGGGAACGGAAATTCGCGGCCGCCAGCGGCCACACCGACAACTGGTCCTTTATGAATTTGTGGATGTCTGCCATACTATAATAAGACGAATAGCCTGTCCTCTATCCTTTTGTATTCCTGTTCGAACTGTGGGGTAAAAACATCCTTCCCCATAGCTTCGGCGATCTCTGCCCTGGTCCACCATCTTCCCTCCTCTACTTCGTCGTTGTCCGGGTCGATGTCCCTGTCCGTAATCGTAGCGAAGATGTTGACCATCTCGGATTCGTTGGGACTGCGCCAGATGTAGTCCTCAAGGAATACCGGGTTGAAGTCGAAGAAAGCGAGTTCTTCGCCAGATTCGCGGAAAAGGGCTTCGTGAAGGGATTCTCCATAAGTGACATGGCCTCCAACAGCGGTGTCCCAGCGGCCTGGAAAGAGGTCCTTGGTACTGGAACGCTTCTGAAGATAGATATTGTCGTAAGGGTCGATGATGTGCAAGTGCACGACCGGGTGCAGGAGGTCGGGATGCGTATGACAGGCCCTGCGGGTGCTGCGTCCGGTCACCAGCCCGCTGGCGTCGATTATCGGAAGTATTTCGGAATTGCCCCTGACGGCTTTTACTGCCAAGAGCGGAGCAGGATCCGGAGGATAGAGAAGTTCGGACATTTCTACTGGTAATTGATTATCCGGAGTTCCTCGGGGGTGTATAATATGGAGTCGATGAAATCAGGGGCGGCCTGTGCCAGGATAACGAAAGCCGCCAGCGTCACTGCTGCAAGAGCAACGATGATCAGAATGGTGATCAGAGTTATCTTGAGCCACTTGGGAAAAGGCTTGCGTACCCTTGGGACCTTGACCTTGACCGGCTTCTCAGGTTCTGCAAGTTCCAGCAAGGGAGCCTCTTCTACTGAAATGGGGACTTCAGGAGATTCCGGTTCTTCAATGGCAGGAGCCGGCTCCGGAACAGGAGCCTGAACCAGCGACACAAGCTCTTCCACCTTGGTCTGCACCTCTTCCTTTGTCTCTAAATGATTCTTAAGAGAAACAGCCGGCAGGCCGAAGCCATCGGGGAATATGTCCAGATCTTCGTCGGTAATGAAGAAAAAATTGTTCTGTCGCGTGGAACGCAGGCGCCCAAGGCCGGGGAAAGCAACCATGCGCTTGTCCAGAAGTTCCCTCTTGGTTTCTTCCAGGAAATGCTGAAGAATGGCCTTGGCCTGATCATAATCTATGCCATTGCTCTTGCTGTAGAGCTCTACGAGCGAATCATCTTCCGACCTGCTGGGGAGGAATGTAACGCGCCTGTAAGGCGGATTTATGGTATATCCTTTGTCAGAAAAACTGGCGGGTACCATCTCGGCCAGAAAGGCGCCGAGCCCCGGAAGGCCCACCTCCTCATGGTCGAGCAGCAGCTCGCCGATCATCTTCGAAAGTAATGCAATATCCATAAATCTACCGAACTACAAATATAGGTAAAAAAACACTGCGAAAAAAGTTAAAAAAAAGTTTTGCACTCTAAACTTTTTGTACTACCTTTGCAGTCCACAAAATTCCTCCTTAGCTCAGTTGGTTAGAGCACCTGACTGTTAATCAGGGGGTCCTGGGTTCAAGTCCCCGAGGGGGAGCCAAAGCGGACAAATCGTCGGAAACGAAGGTTTGTCCGTTTTCTTTTTAAGCGTTATATTTGCATAAATCCGTTTTCGATTGAATTTGGGTGTACTATGCGGGCATTACTCATCAGGCTTTTTTTAATAGGCATATTTATACTATCGTCAATTAGATTGTTGGCTTCACCCCAGCAGTCGGAGTTACTGATTATACAAAACGATACGATTCCTCTTTACCAACTCTTATTGCCAAGCGATTTATCGAACCAGTTATGGAATGACCATCAAGGTGAGATGGGCATCATAGATTTATTGTCGACTGGCAACTGGAGAGGATACCGTGGAATTTGGGAACTGGCTGATGACGCATTGTATTTGGTTGGTTTTGAATACGGGTTTGGCGGTATTGGCTTAGAGCGGCTGTTTCCAGGTAGAGTCAAGGATGGAAAAGTTCTTGCTAACTGGTATAATTCAAATCTGATTATCCCCAAAGGAAAGGTCCTTCGATGGGATGGAATTTTTTCCCGCACATATATCGAAGAAGAACATCTATCCTTCCAGAATGGTTATGTTACATCCCGGAAGAAGGTCCAAAACTATGTGGACTTGCCCAATGGAATAAGCCGGCTGGTAGAGAATCCATATTCACCAGATAATGAGATAGCCGGGGTGATTTTCAATCGAATTGTGAGTATCAAAACAGATTGGAATGCGTTGGATGAACGGTGTTGGGCGGGCGTTATGGGTGATTATACTTTCCTGATTGGGGCGAATGGAAGAATCAAATCCGTCGAAGATGAATCCCATGAGCATTCAGCCGTTACACGACTTTTCAAAAGGAGACTTCGGGGATTGCGATTTGACATTATTAAGTTCAATGGGGAACCATATGAAGAGAGAATTCAGTTATCCATAGACCTTAACGAGAATAATAACGAACTTGAGTTTGATTGTTTCTAACCTCGATTGTTTAATACACAAACTGTTCAACCTCAACAAATCATTCATTTTTGAGGGATACTGTATCTAACAGCGGCAGCAGCCATTCCCTGTTGATGTCAATGAATTCCGCCACTTTCCGGAAGTCCCACCACAGGTTCTTGAATTCGACTTTCAGGGGATCAAGTCCGGCAGCCGCAAGGTCGCCGGACTATTTTCCATGTAACCACCGTCTCTATCTTCAGGACCTGGAGCGAAATCCTCGGATAATGCTGCAGGTCCCCGTACAAATGATCTGCGCCCCAAAAGTTGGACAAAAAGAAAGGGTTATGAAAAAGAACGA
>CAMNAD010000101.1 GCA_946530505.1 uncultured Bacteroidales bacterium | reverse complement strand
CGTCCATCCTGTGCAGAGGGTCCGAGGTCGGCCTGAATGGAGCGGTCTCCATATTGTTCTGGGGGATGTAGCTCAGCAGGCGCTTGATGGTGTCGATGCCGTCCTGCTCGTTTTCGGCCGCGAAATCCGCAACGCCGCTCTTGCTGGCGTGCACGCTCGCTCCGCCGAGGCCTTCCTGGTCGATGTCCTCTCCGGTCACGCTCTTTACGACTGCGGGGCCCGTGAGGAACATGTAGGAGGTGTTCTGCACCATGAGGGTGAAGTCGGTGAGGGCGGGGGAGTAGACGGCACCGCCTGCGCAGGGGCCGAAGATTCCCGAAATCTGGGGAACCACTCCGCTGGCGAGGATGTTGCGCTCGAAGATGTCGCCGTAGCCGGCAAGGGAGTCGATGCCTTCCTGGATACGTGCTCCGCCCGAGTCGTTGAGTCCGATCACCGGGGCGCCGCAGCGCATAGCCATATCGAGCACTTTGCAGATCTTCTCGCTCATGGTCTTGCTCAGAGAACCTCCGCTTACGGTGAAATCCTGTGCATATACGAATACGTGGCGGCCGCCTATAGTGCCCTGTCCGGTTACGACTCCGTCGCCGTCAGGATGCGATTTCTCCATGCCGAAGTTTGTACAACGATGCTGGACGAACATGTCGAACTCCTCGAAACTCCCTTCGTCCAACAGCAGGGCAAGACGCTCGCGTGCCGTGAGCTTGCCCTTCTCGTGCTGTGCGTCGATGCGCTTCTGCCCTCCGCCAAGGCGCGCTTTTGCGCGACGTTCGACAAGGGCTGCAATCTTTTCTTGTTGTATGCTCATAGTTAAGTGTGTGTCCTTATTTTAACTTGCAAATATAGCCATTTAATTTTATATTTGTGGTATGGATTTGAAGAAGATAGTCGTTCAGGATTTCCGCAACATAGAGTTGCAGGAACTTGAATTCTGTCCCAATATAAACTGCATATCAGGCAATAACGGAGAAGGGAAGACCAATCTCATGGATGCCATATGGTATCTCTCGATGGCAAAAAGCGCATTCTCCACTTCCGATCGCTACAACTTCCGTCACGGATGCAGCGGCTTCGCCCTTTCCGGGCTCTATTCGATGCCATCCGGGCCCGATACCCGCATCAGCATACAGGTGGACGGCTCAGGCAAAAAGCTCCGCCGGGACGACAAACCATATCAGCGGCTTGCGGACCACATAGGCCTCCTGCCGGTGGTAATGGTCTCTCCTGCAGATGCTTCCATGGTGAGCGAGACCGGCGAGGAACGCCGCAAATTCTCGAACGCTGTCCTTTCCCAAATGAGCGCTGAGTATCTCAATGCAGTCCAGAATTATACGCGTTTGCTTACTCAGCGCAACGCGATGCTCAAGAGCGGCCAGGTCGACTTCCAGCTGATGGAAGTGATAGATTCGCAGATGGAAGCCTTCGCCGCCCCGGTATTCGAGATGCGCCGCTCTCTGGCCGCTGACCTTTCTCCTCTGGTACAGGAATATTACGCCGGCATCTCCGGCGGCAGGGAAGGCGTGGGCATTACCTACCGCTCGGACCTCGAACGGGGGAGCCTCACAGAGCTCTTTGCATCCCGAAGAGAGAAAGACTCCATACTCAAGTTCACCACGGCAGGAGTGCAGAGGGACGATTTTATCTTCGAGATGGACGGCCGCCCCATACGCCGCTGCGGCTCTCAGGGGCAGCAGAAATCCTTCCTGGTTTCGTTGAAGTTTGCGCAGTACAGCCTGATGAAGGAACGCGTTGGTTACGCGCCCATCCTTCTGCTGGACGACCTTTTCGACAAACTCGACATGGGGCGCGTGCAGAACCTGCTCAAGATGGTGGCGGGCAGCGATTTCGGCCAGATCTTCCTCTCGGACAGCAACAAGGTGCGTCTCAGCGGAATAGTGGACGGCATCACCTCCGAAAGGACCTACTATGAGGCGAAAGGAGGCGTCTTCACCCGCAATGAGTAACCGCATAGCCCGCAAGGAAGCAATCCCGCTGCTGGAAGCCTTCAAACAGATGTTCGCTGAGAGCGGCGCCCGCTACAGCCACAATACCCAGCGCATCTTCATTGCCTGGAACGAAGTTTCCGGCGCGCAGCAGTATACCATCAAGCGTTTTTTCAGGGACGGGAAACTCTACATTTCACTTTCCTCGTCCGTAGTATGCAGCCAGTTGGCCATGCAGAAGGACGTGCTTCTGCGGAAGATAAACGCCGTCCTCGCCGGGGACGAGCTGTACATAGGCCAGGAAAAAGAAGGGCCTGTTAAAGAATTGATACTGAGATGAAATTCGTTATAGATCAGGCTATACCCTTCATCAAGGGCGTGTTCGAACCTTATGCCGAAACAGTTTACAAAGATGGCATCGCCATCAACAGGGAAGACCTGCTCGACGCCGACGCACTTATAATCCGTACCAGGACGCGATGCAACGAGGCCCTGCTGTCAGGCACTCCGGTGAAGATTATATCTACCGCTGCAATAGGAATGGACCATATCGACATCCAGTATTGCAACGATAACGGTATCTTTTTCCAAAATGCGCCTGGAAGCAATTCCGGCGGCGTCATGAATTATGTTTTCTCGGCATTGTACGGAGCTGCCAGCCGCGAGAGGATACCCTTGAGCGGCGCTACCTTTGGCATCATAGGCGCCGGACACGTCGGCACCAGGGTGGAGAGTATGGCCAGGGCCCTCGGATTCCGGGTTCTTCTGAACGATCCTCCCCGCGAGCTGGAAGAGGGACCAAACCAGTTCGTAAGCCTCGACAAACTGCTTGCGGAGTCCGACGTCGTGTCGATGAGCGTTCCGCTTACGTCTTCTACGCACAAGATGGCGGACGGCAGTTTTTTTGACAAGATGAAATTTGGAGCAATCTTCATAAATACCGCACGGGGCGAGGTAGTGGATGACGACGCTCTGAAGGCCGCATTCCCGAAACTGGGCCCGGTAATAATCGACACCTGGAACAATGAGCCATACGTCGACCTTGAGCTGATTTCCAAGGCTACGATAGCAACCCCGCACATCGCCGGGTATTCCTATCAGGGCAAACAGAGGGCTACAGCGGCGGCTGTCCGTTCGGTAGCACGCTTCTTCAAACTCGAACCGCTCTACGAGTTCTTTCCCAAGACCGAACTCGAAGAACTGGAGGCGGTCAAACTTGACCTTGCAGGTCTCACCCAGGGGGAGATAACTTCGGTATTCCAGTACAACTACCCCATATTCACCGACGACTTCATGTTCCGCGTGAACCCGGGGAAATTCGATGAACTGCGCAGCCTGTACCGGTACCGGCGCGAGTTCTACGTTTAGACTAACCAATATAACACAGACTATATGACCATAGACCAACAGATGAAATACTTCAGGGAGGGTTTTCCCTGGATGAAGATAGATGCTCCCGCTACCCCGGGAAAGGGGATAGAGGTGCTCGGTTCTGCCGCCCAGGAGGCCTGCGTGGATTATTCCAGCAAGGCCCGTGTAGCCGGAAGGGTGAAGTTCGTGCCTGCATCCGGGGCCGCATCCCGGATGTTCAAGGACATCTTCGCGGGGATGGAAAAGCCCAACGACTCCGTGCGCAGGCTGACGGAGAATATCCGCAAATTCGCCTTCTATGACAAGGCCGTTTTCGGCGAGCCGGACGCCGCTTCCGATGCCGACTGCGCGCATACCGCGGCGGCTCTGCTGACCGATGCCGGGCTCGCTTACGGAAGCAAGCCCAAGGGAGTGCTGAAGTTCCACCGCTATGCCTCTGAAGTGCGCACGGCTCTTGCCGAGCATCTTGTTGAGGGACAGGAATATATGCGTAATGCTGATGGCAGCGTGAATCTCGTTGTCACCATCTCGCCCGAACACAGGGACTTGTTCGAAGCTGCCCTCGGAGAGATAAAGGAAGCTTACGAGAAGCGCTATGACGTGAAGTACAACATACGCTTCACCTATCAGTCGAAGGATACAGACACTATTGCGGTTACTCCGGAAAATGAGCCCTTCCTCTGCGACGATGGCAGCATCCTGCGGCGTCCTGCCGGCCATGGAGCTCTCATATATAATCTTAATGAGGTAGAGGAGGAACTCGTTTCGGTGAAGAACATTGACAATGTGGCCGTGGAGAGCTATCTTCCTGTTACTGCGCGATATAAAAAAGTCCTGATGGGGCGTGCCCTGCAGCTGCGCGACACTGTCTTCGCATATCTTGAGAAACTGGACGCTGCAACCGGCGGTGAGGCCCTGCGCCTTGCCAAAGAGGAGATTGTTCCTTTCCTCCGCGATGTCCTTTGCATAGAACTCCCCGCGGTTCCCGATGCGGAACTGCCCGCACTCGTGAGGACAAAGCTGAACCGTCCCGTCCGCGTCTGCGGCATGGTCAAGAATCAGGGCGAGCCCGGAGGCGGTCCTTTCGTCATCCGCGGCAAGGACGGATGCACGTCGCTCCAGATACTCGAGAGCGTCCAGATTAATCCTGCCGATCCTTCGGCCGTTGCGGCCCTTAAGTCTGCCACCCACTTCAATCCGGTAGATCTCGTATGCTGCCTGCGCGACTACAAGGGTCGCAAGTTCAATCTGCCGGACTATGTCGATCCCGATGCCGGATTCATCTCTTCGAAGAGTTTCCAGGGGCGGGAGCTGAGGGCTCTGGAACTGCCCGGGTTGTGGAACGGCTCGATGAGTGACTGGAATACTTTGTTTGTCGAGGTTCCGCTGGAGACCTTCAATCCTGTCAAGGTGGTTCTCGATCTTCTTCGTCCTGCACATCAATAGTTTTTAACGGCCGCTGTCCGCGGTTGTTCGTCTTAGGATTAACGTTAATGTTGTGTTGAGCGGGAATGCCGACTGTCCGACGCCCTCGGCGGACAGCGGCCCTTTCCCGCGACACCACGGTAAGCGCGATAGTATTGTAAATATTCGTGAAAATTTGTATTTTTGCAGGCTATTAAGAAAATACAAACAAATTACGATATGGCTACTAAGAGCAAAAGCAACGAAGAAGTTCGTCAGGAACAGGTTGAGACCAGCGTTTCGAAATTCGAACAGTTTTACGAGAATTACAAGAAAGTCATTTGGGGCGTACTGATTGCCGTCCTGGTAATCTGGCTCGCCGTCCTCGGCTACCAGAAATACATCTACCAGCCCAAGTGCGCCGAAGCCCAGGAGCAGACATTCCCCGCAGAGGCTAACTTCCAGCAGGGCAATTACGAGATCGCCCTCAATGGTGACGGCAACGTCCTTGGATTCGCAGAGATTATCGACACTTACGGCAGCAAGGCCGGAAAGGCAGTTTATCTTTATGCAGGCATTTGCGAACTCCAGCAGGGCAACTACGAGAATGCAATCTCCTACCTCAAGAAGTACAACGGCAAGGAAGTAATCCTCAAGGCTCGCGCCCTTGCATGCGAAGGTGACGCCTATGTGGGCCTCGAAGATTACAAAGCAGCCGTGGCGGCTTACAAGAAGGCTGTTGCAGTCGCCGACAACACCTACGTTGCAGCATACCTCGTGAAGGAAGGCCTCGCACTCGAGCAGCTCGGCGACAAGGCTGCCGCCCTCGACTGCTACAAGACCGTCAAGGACAAATACCCTCAGAGCAT
>CAMNAD010000100.1 GCA_946530505.1 uncultured Bacteroidales bacterium | reverse complement strand
GCCGGCGTACGTTTGGAGAAAGCTTGAGCACAGATGCGTGAGGGGCCTTTTTTCGGAGGGCCTGCATAAACGGGGAATCTACCCTTATGCCGCGGAGCACTCCCCAGAAGTTTATCTTCCCTTTCGGCCCCGGAGCAGGGACGGAATCGTCCAGCACAACCACCCGGCCCTTGCCTTCAAGGCTGGCCGCAAGCGCTACGCTGCGGGGATTCAAGCCCACGATCAGATGCACGGGGTTTCCGCCTTTGCCGAGCGTATGGAAGAACAGCCAAACCCTACTTTCCAACTTGCGTGCGAAGATGTGTACGGCGGCAAGCGAGGTGGTCCAGACCGCACAAAGGAGCAGGCTGTAGAGTATGACAAGATTCAGCAGCTTGCCCTCGCCGAAGAAAAACCCGGACACGGGGCCCATGGTATTGGCGCGGAAGACGAACAGATCCAGCGCGGCAAGTATGCTCATCACCAGCCTGGGCATCCAGGCTCCCGTGTATGCGTATGCCTTCCAGAAGATGACGAATCCGCCTGCGAAAACCGCTGCGGCGCAGGTCCACAGATGCCCGGGGCGTTTCCGCACAAGCATCAGTGTGACAATGCAATAGATGATTACCGCAACAGCGGCGATGGCTTGTAACGCTATGTTGCTCATATTCTTTCCGTTTCTTCCCAAAGGTAAGCTTTTTCAGCGGAATTATTCTTATCTTGTGGAAAAATAATACTTTACACTATGAGCTCTCCCGTTTCCTGGCGCAGATACAACATCTTCATATCCTCAACCTTCAAGGATATGGACTTCGAAAGGGACGTTATCAAGTTCCGAGTAATTCCAGCCCTCAACCGGCGCTTCCGCGACCGTCGGGTTGAGCTGCAGGCCATCGACCTGCGGCTTGGAGTGAACACATCGGACATGAGCGAAGAAGAAAGCGAACGCAAGGTACTGAGCGTATGCACGTCCTGCATCGACAGCGCCAGGCCCTTCTTCATCGGCCTGCTCGGCAAGCGTTACGGCTGGATCCCTCCCGTTGAGCGTTGGAAAGAATTCATAGGGCGTCTCGCCCCGGAGGAGCAGGAGATCCTGGCGAATACCGCCGGATGCTCCGTCACGGAGATGGAGATCGTGTACGGAGCCCTTTCGCAGGGCAGTTTCGACTCTTCGCACGTGCTGTTTTATCTTCGCGACGACGCTTCCTACAACGGCCTTCCCGAGAACCTGCTGCCTACATTCTGCGACAGCGACCCGGACAATCTGAAACGTCTGGATGCGCTTAAGGCCAAGGTAATGGCTCTCTTCGGCGAGCGCGGAGGCCAGGATGACCGCTGCACCCCCTACCATCTGGAGTGGGCTGACGGGCATTTCTCTTCGGAAGAATTCGAACGCATTGTAACAGAACAGCTTGCGCATCAGATCGAGACCGAGACCGCAAGGGAAGAGGAAGTAGGCGCCGACACCTGGTGGGCGCAGGAAAAGGAGCTGGAGGAATCCACTCTGCTGAGGCTTCTGCCCGGTTCCATCGAGCTGGACCTTGGCGTGGATGCCGACGGGCTGGAAGAGGACGACGAGGAAACCTTCGAAAAGTACCAGGAAGCCGATAGTGACTACATTGTGTGGTTCGCACCCGGATTCGGAGCCAGCACACACATGGCGCAGGAATACTCGCAGTGGGACGGGGACGATGAAGTGGTGCGTCTCCTGGCAGTGTTCGGCCTGTCGGAATACAGCACTTCGATGCGTCCCGTGCTTGCACGGTGGATACACGAACTGGCCGTGGTATGCGGAGTGGAAGA
This sequence comes from uncultured Bacteroidales bacterium, assembly GCA_946530505.1. Lineage (GTDB taxonomy): Bacteria > Bacteroidota > Bacteroidia > Bacteroidales > UBA932 > Cryptobacteroides. Next base: position 3,805 of record CAMNAD010000100.1, on the reverse strand, counting down.
TCTCCCCGACGATGACCAGCTGTTGGGCAGGATGCCGGTTCCGGACCTCAATGAGCTTCTCGCTTCGATGGTGGATAAGGCCCGCGAGATGGGCAAGTACATCTATATCTATATGGATGATGTGGAAGCCCTGGAGATGACGGCCGCCAAGGACCTTTATATGCCCTGGCTCGACCGGATCGCAGACCAGGTCAACGTCTTCGTAAACCTCGAAGACGGCAGCGAGGCCCGCGAAAAGTTCCTTCAGGCCCATCCCGGGCTCGCCCGCAAGATGGTGCCCGTAGTGCAGGATGCAGAGGAGGCGGAAGGCTTCATCTCCCAATACGAGAAGAATTTCTTCCTGGAACTGCCCGCGGAGATACGCCGGGACATGATCGATTCTGCAAGCAGCGAGGACGGGGTCTTCATCCCCCTGAGGGTGCACAGCGTTTTCCGCATCTTCGAATCGCTCACCCAGGAGGATTTTGCGCAGATACGTTCGCGCGAAGGCAACCAAATCGACGCTATCAACGGATATCTTAAGGACATCTGGGCGGAGATGCCCGACACGCCTTACGACATAATGACCTTCATGGTGAACCAGATAGTGAAGAACCTGGGCATCGGAGAGGGTCTGCGCCAGGCGATATGGACCATTGCAGCCGCACCGTTCGGGCTCCGCGAGAAGGATATCTCCCACTTTGCCGGAGACGACTGGGACGACGTGCAGTTCTACCGCACGATGAACTTCCTTCACGACTTTTTCTATGAGGACCGCACCCGGCACACCTGGAGAGCCAAATACATTACCAGATTCGAAGATGGCCTGCAGGACCGCCAGAAGCAGATTTCGGAATATATCCTGACTCTGGACAAAAAAGATTCCCTGCGCGAGACGATGGGGCTGTATTATGCCATTGCAGGAGGAGAGCCCTCGCACTTCGCATCTTATATGGTGGAAGGCGACTACCTCCACGGCCAGCAGATGTCCTATCTCACCAGCACCCACGGGCCGCAGATGCGCCAGCTCTCCCGTGAGGGATTTTTCGAGGGAGAAGATTTCGAAAGGTATGCTTTGGCCCTGGAGCCTTCGCAGCGCCTGCAGCTTTCAATGAATATAATGACCGCACTTGCCGATTTGCAAGATGAACGTTTGGCTGCTGCACGCAGGATGGCCGGTTTCTTCGATGACGTCGACCCCGACACTCTTTCCGCTCCGGATGCGTTCGCATATGCCAGCATACTCGCAGGCAATAGCGATTCGGAGCCTCATCTTCTGAAGTCTTTGCAGGCAGCAAAGCGCTGTATGGATCTCGGCTTCGGCACTGCACGGCAGCTGGTCTCGATGGCAGGTTCCCTGCTACAAATCATCTATTCAAATAATGGGGAGGAAGAAAAGCTGGAAGCCTTGCAGAAGGAGTTGCAGTCGATTCAGACCCAAAGCGCTTCCGAGCGTTTGACGGCACTGTATCCTCTTCTTGGCCAGGCTGCGAAAGATCCTTCGCTGCTGGACGGATTCTTCGATAAATACTATGACATCGTAGATTCGCTGGAGCTGGACAATGATACTTTCACTGCCAGGTTCAAGTCTGCGAAACTCATGATATTTGCATACAACATACTCCTTGCCGCCGGCAGGCCGGACCGTCTCCTGGAAGAGCTGATGCGCTTCATGCCTTCGATGAAACTTTTCCACAAGGCGGGGAATTTCTTCAGCTCACCGGAGCCTCTGGAACTCTTCATCCAGTACCACCTCGCATTCGTATCCGCCACCCAGCGCATTGCGGGGGAATACCAGTTCCTGAAGGAAAACGATACCCCTCTCGAAAAGATAGGCAATCTTGCCTTCCTTGCCACCAACGAGGGGGCCCTGCGCCTCAAGGAGGTCGATCCGGAGAGCAAGTTCATAACAGAACTCAGGGGCTTCTTTGCAGGAAATACCAAGGAAGATGTGGACCTTATGCGCGAAATCCTGGAAGTGGGAGACGTGGAGCCGAAAGGCCTTGACGCCCTGATCGAAGAACAATACGACGAATACCTGAAAACGCTATGATAAAAAGAACGATCGACCGCATACTCTCCGAGGGAGAGGGCCGGCAACTTGCATGGCTTGCCGCTCTTGCGCTTACGCTGTTCCTGGTGCTGGTGCTTATCGGCAGCTTCTGGGCACTGGGATGGACCGATATCCTGAATCTGTATCTGGATCCGGGCGGATTCCCTCTCGAAACCCAGGGCGGCGGAGGCCAGGGCTCGCTTAACATCTTCAGCCTTATCATCGCCTTCGGAGGCATACTCATCCTGAATGCCCTCACCGTATCCGCCTTCTCCAACGTGTTCGACAATATCTCGGAGAAGTACCGCAACGGAGAGCGCCGCTACCGCATGAGGGGCCACGTGCTGATCCTTGGCGGCTCACGCCAGCTGTTGGGCATCCTGAAGGCCCTGCGGGACAACCACGGCTTCGAGGGAAAGGATATAGTGGTGATGACTTCGGGGGATGTGGAGTCCCTTCGCGCCGGGATGGAAACTGCCCTGGACGACAAGCGCTTTGCTTCCCGCATCACCTGGTACCGCGGCGAGCGCAATAACGAAGAGGACCTGCGCAGCGCCTGCCCGGACCATGCTTCGTGCATCTATATAATCGGGGAAGACGATGAAAGCGCCCACGACTCCATCAGCATAGGGGCGGCAGACCTCCTGAATGGCATCTGCACCGGCTCCGGAGCGGGTATCCCCTGCTACATCACCCTGGAGATGCATTCCAGCATGGATGTATTCCAGTATCTGCCAAAAGAAGAAGGCTCCCGCCTGCGCACGGAAATAGTGAATACCAGCGATTATACCGCCGAGCAGCTGCTGGTGGATACTCCTTTCCTGCCGATTCCCGGCGAAGGGCAGTTCCTGCATATAGTGATTGCCGGTAATTCCCGGACGGCCAGGTCGTTCGCAAGCGTGGCGGCACACATCTGCCACTTTCCTTCATTCGCACGCGACGGCCGCAGGACGGTCATTTCCTTCATCCACCCGGGCATACGCAGCCAGATGGACAAATATGTGGCGAACCACCAATCCCTGTTCGACCTTTCGCATTATGCTTATGTGTCGCCGGAGGGGCGGGAAGATTTTGCCCCGAGAAAGGAATATGGGGATTTCCTGGACATAGAGTGGGAGTTCATAAACGGCAGCATCGCATCTCCTTTCGTCCGCGTAGAGCTGGAGAAATGGGCCGCGGATCCTGCCCGGAAGCTGGTCCTCGCAATGTGCTCGGATGATTCTTCGGTCAATCTTTCGGCCGCCCTGCATCTCCCCAAGAGCATTTACAAAGCAGGGGTTCCGGTTGCAGTGTATCAGAAAGATCACGTCAAGGTTCTGGAGAAGGCTGTCGGAAGCGGAATGTTCGGTTGCCTGACCTGCTACGGCGAGGCATCGCCGGACAACGACGCACTGCTGCTCCGCAGATCGCTGCGCGGCAAACGGGTGAATTATGTCTACGATAAACAATACGGGAATCCCCCGGCTGCATCTGCAGACGATGCCTGGGCAGGGCTGTCCTTTGCACACAAACTCTCCAGCATCGCCAGCGCCAACTCCATTCCTATCAAACTGCGGGCCTTCGGGCTTGAGCCCACGCAGGCATCAATTGACGCGATGGACGACGATACCATTGAAGCCCTTTCGGAGGTGGAGCACCGCCGCTGGATGGCTTCGGTGCTGCTGATGGGTTATTCCGCTGCTCTGAAGGCAGCGCGGGCCGACCGCTCACGCTTCAAGGAACTGAAGAACAAGGAGTTCGTGCATCTGGATATAGCACCCTATTCGGAACTCG
>CAMNAD010000099.1 GCA_946530505.1 uncultured Bacteroidales bacterium | reverse complement strand
AAAAAAGTGTTAAATTTGAAGATGCAAACCCGTAAAAACTAAAACAACCATAAAATGAGAAACAAAATCCACGAAAAGTTCATTTCCCTCTTCGGAGAGGGCGGCACCCAGTTCGCGTCCGCAGGGCGCATCAACCTCATAGGCGAACACACCGACTATAACGGCGGTTACGTGTTCCCCGGAGCCATCGACAAAGGCATCGTAGCCGAGATCAAACTCAACGGCACCGACAAGGTCCGCGCATTCTCCCTCGACTACAACGCCCAGACGGAATTCGGCCTCAACGAGGAAGATGCACCGAAAGAGCAGTGGGCCCGCTACATCTTCGGCGTCTGCCGCGAGACCATCAAGCGCGGCGGCAAGGTGGAAGGATTCGACACCGTCTTCGCAGGCGACGTCCCCCTCGGCGCAGGCCTCAGTTCCTCCGCAGCCCTCGAGAGCACCTTCGCATTCGCCCTCAACGAACTCTTCCACAACGGCATCGACAAGTTCGAACTCGCCAAGATAGGACAGAGCACCGAGCACAACTACTGCGGGGTCAAGTGCGGCATCATGGATCAGTTCGCCTCCTGCTTCGGCAAGGCCGGCTGCCTCATCCGCCTCAACTGCAAGACCCTGGAATACAAATACTTCCCCTTCGATCCCAAGGGCTACAAACTCGTCCTCATCGACTCCTGCGTCAAGCACGAACTCGCATCCAGCGCCTACAACAAGCGCCGCGCATCCTGCGAGAACGCCGCTGCGGCCATCCGCAAGAACCACCCCGAGGTGGAATTCCTGAGCGATGCCAAGCGCGTCTGGCTCGACGAGGTCCGTGAGCAGATTCCCGAGGAAGACTTCCTCCGTGCCGAGTATGTGATCGGCGAGGTGCAGCGCGTGCTTGACGTCTGCGATGCCCTCGAGCGTGGCGACTACGAGACCGTCGGCGAGATGATGTACCAGACCCACTTCGGCCTCAGCCGCCTCTACGAAGTCAGCTGCGAAGAACTCGATTTCCTCAACAAGCTCGCCCGCAAGATGGACGTCACCGGCTCCCGCGTAATGGGCGGCGGCTTCGGCGGATGCACCATCAACCTCGTAAAGGACGAACTCTACGAGCCCTTCATCGCCGCTGCAAAAGAAAAGTTCGCAGCCAAATTCGGCCACGAACCCAAGATTTACGACGTTGTCGTGAGCGACGGCGCCCGCCAGCTCTAGGCATCATGCAGCCTCCTTCTCCGAATTCAGGTCCTTCGTGAAATACATGATAGCCATAAGGATACAGAAGAGGAGCAGGGTGCCGGAGATGAGAGCGTAGGTCTCCATCTGCAGCAGAATATAGCTTGCGACATAAGCAAGTGCTACAAGCAGGGTCAGCAGATAAGCGGCCCTGCTTTTCAGTATGCCCCGGAAGTAACCGAACAGCGCTGCGACAGTCATGGCCGCCGCAACGACGTACGAGGAGCCGAAAGAGATGAACTCCGAGAACGACAGCACCAGGGCGTAGAACAGCACCAGCGAGAGCCCTATCACCACATACTGTAAGATATTGATTTCCTTCTTCCAGATGAATTCCACCAGAAGCCCAGCCAGGAATACCAGAAGGATGATGAGAATGGCATACTTGACCGACCTCTCAGTTTTCTGGTACTGGGTTACGCCCTGCATGAAGCACACTCCCATCTCGGTATCGGCAGGATTGTCCCGGTTGATTTTTGAGACGGACCACTCTGCCGTGAATCCCTCGTCGGAAACATCTCTTTTAGCGGGGAGGAAATCCCCCTGGAAAGAAGGCGACGGGCAGTTTGAAGCGATTTTGATATTCGTGACATCCCCGTAAGGACGGACCATCAGCGTCGAAGAGCCGCGCAACTTGTACGATATGTCGAACGGAATCTGCTGTTTCCCATCCATCAGGGCCTTGTCGACAGGGATGGCGATCTCCGTCGATTCAAGGGTATGGACCTCCCCCGCGAAAGTCATGGAAACGGGGCCTTCAAAACCTCGCTGGTCGCTTACCATCAGCGAAAGCTTCGGAGCCTGGACGCTATTGCCTGCAAACTCCTGAGGGATAATGAAATACCCCTGCATGTCAACGGATGCCGTATAAACCGATATATCGTAGATGGACCTGTGAAGAACTTGCGAGTCGGCGGAAATATCGCAATTCAGGACTCTCGGATAAATCTGCGTCACCTTTTCCTTTGATGATTCCTTCCCATCCTTTACGATGTATTCGATGCTTGCAAGCGCCAGCACCGGGCCACCAAGGGTCTGCTGTCCTCCCCAGCTGCCCGACACTTCTGCGACAGCCGTACTTGCTGCGTTCTCCCTGTCGCGGATCTGCCCCTTGACCATTGCCAGGGGGATCAGGAGTAAAAGCGTCAAAATACCCAGAACCAGGATTTTGACAAGCAATGAGTTTTGAATCTTCATATCTTATTGTGTTAAATTTACGCAAAAATATAACAAACAGACAAAACTACCAAATATTTTGCGTAGAATTTACATAAAACCGATCTCGGCGGAATTGTGTATATTTGCATGTCATGCCAAAAGTGTTTATCAGTTATGCAAAAAAGGACTACATTGCCAGCGATGGCAGTGTAATTCCCAACAACCTGATAGACAAGCTGACAGCCTCGTTCAGCAAGGAGGGCGTCAGCTACTGGATCGATCGCGAAAGGCTCGCCCCCGGCGACACTTACGCGGCGCGCATAACAAGGAATATCCGCGAATGCGATGTATTTCTCTTCCTTTCATCGAAGGCGGCCAACGAATCGGAGTGGACCACACGCGAAATCGCCACGGCTATCTCCTCGGGCAAAAGGATAATCCCGGTGCTGACCGACGACTCCCATTTTAACGATGCAGTGTCCCTCTACCTGTCTTCGGTGCAGTATGTCGATTGGCGCGAGCAGGGAGAAAAGCGTTCCCTGGAGATGATAAACAGGATGATACTCCACCCGGGGCAGGATGAGTCCAGCAGCATAGAAGCAGGGAAACTCCCACGATTCACGAATGTCATCCTGTATGCAGCCCTGATAATCCTGACCGGCATATACGCCTTCCTTACCTGGCTTTTCCTCTGGGCGAAGACCTTGCAGACCAGCGAGGTTATCGGAGGCCTTATAGGTCTGATAGGAGAGATAGCCCTGTTGCTGTCGATATACTATGTGTTGAGGATACTGCGCCGCCGCCGTTGTGTTTTCGCCCTTCCTGCACTTCTGGTCGGCCTGATGCTGGCCTCCGCCTTGGTTACGGTCAGAGTGGATCTTTTCATCTGTTCGGCATTGCTGCTGGCAGGCTGGGTGGGCATAGCGCTGGCCTGCATGGTCCGCAGCTCATCCCGGAAGTCCTTTTTCTCCCAGATGAACCGGAGCCAGTCCCTGCTGAAACTGAACGACCCCGAGAACCTTATCCTCGTCTATCTGTTAGTAAAGACGGCGATCGTAATCCTCGGTCACTTCATCGAGGGCTTCATGAATCTTGCCGAGTACCTTGAAGTGTTCCGCTATTAGAATTCCAGACGGAATCCACCCACTTTCAACTCGTTGTATCTCTCTTTGTTGAATCTGAATCTGGACGGGATACGCGACGGGGTGCCTTCGCTGCGCCGGCCTACCTCTTCCAGCAGACCCAGCTTGTGCATTTTCGCAGCGAAATTCCGCCGGTCGAAACGCACTCCCAGGACCGCCTCGTAAAGCGCCTGCAACTGCGGCATGGTAAACTCTTCCGGGAGCAGGTCGAAGCCGACGGGCCGGAAGTGTATCTGCTCTTTCAGTTTTGCAATGGCGACCCTGAGGATGCGGTCGTGGTCGAAGGCCAGGGCAGGCACTTTGTCAACCGGGAACCATCTGGCCTGGGCGGCATCATCCCCGCTCACCACATCACCCTTCTTCACCAGAGCCAGATACGCGATTGTAATGACCCTCTCACGCGGATCCCTGTGCACGTCGGTGAAAGTGCCGAACTGTTCGATAGAGACGGGCTCGAACCCTGTCTCCTCCTTGAGCTCGCGCAGGGCTCCCGTGTCGGCATCTTCATCGATCTTCATAAATCCTCCGGGGAAGGCCCAGCGGCCGCGGTAGGGCTCTATTCCGCGCTCCACCAGAAGCACGGACAGACCTTCGCGGATGTCGTATCCGAAGATGACGCAGTCGGTGGTGACCGCCGGATGGGGATATTCGTAGGTGAACATATCTGTCTAGCGTAGAAATCTCTCAATCCACTGCCGGTTCACCCTGCAGAGTCCGGTCGCGGATTTTTTTATGGCGGGATTGCGGAGGAGGATGCCGGCGCAGTCTTCGTAGACGTTGAAGCCGATGCGTACCATCTGCATCTGGCCGGCCTCAGGGTAGGTCAGGGTGATTTCGTTGTCGGCCCCGTCCAGGCCGAAGAAGAGCAGGTCGGCGTCCTTGCCGAGTTCCTGCCGGGTGACGAACTTCGCCATTTCGAGGGTGATGTCGTCCAGCCCCGCATCGAAGATTTTCACCTTCTCGATCAGGGCGCCGGGGGTGTCCACGATGCGGCCCGTATATCCCTCAAAGTCATTCCCCGTCACGGCCGCCTGCATGCGCGCTTCGGTGTCGGCTGAACCGTCCGAAAGCCATATCATCAGCTTCTCGGCAGGGTCATGATAGAGCAGGGGGAACTTCGCGAGAGTGCGCGCGCCGCAGTGCGGGCATTCGCGGAGGAACAACTCCCCGCTCAGGAGCCTCTCCTTGAGTTCCGGATCTCTCTCTGTATTGATCGCTGCGACGGCCTCCACCTCGAACGCCTTGCCGCAATTGGGACATTTCAGCTGAAACATACTGCAAATATAATCATCTTCCGAAACTCACGAAGCGCGGGCGGTCGAAGAGGTCACGGATGATCTCGACGGAGGAGAATCCGGCCTGCGAGAAGACGGCGGCGGTCTCTTCCGCCAGTTCGGTGTTGATCTCCACGATCCCATACCCATCGGGTGCAAGCAGGCGGAGGGCGGTCACCGCGATAGCCTTGTGGAAGGCCAGGGGGTCCCGGTCGGGTGCGAAGATGGCCATGTGCGGCTCCCATCCGAGCACGTTCGGGCGCATCTCCACCTTCTCGGAGTTCATCACATAGGGAGGATTCGCTGTGATCACATCGAACGGCGCCTCTCCGACAGCCTTCACCGTGCCTTCCACGTCCAGAAGGTCCGCCTCGATGAATCGGGGACGCACGACCTTCTTGGAGATGCGCTTGAACTGCTCGCGGGCAAGGGAGAGGGCGTCGGCGGACAGGTCGGTCGCCACCACTTCCGCTCCGGGCAGGTCCAGCGCCAGCGTCCAGGCGATGCAGCCCGAACCCGTGCAGAGGTCCAGGAGTTTCAGCCCTTCCTTCTTCGGCGCCTTCTCCTCCGCCTTCATGCAGAGAAGTTCCGTCTCGACTCGCGGGATCAAGGCGCGATGGTCCACCTTGAAAGTGCGTCCGCAGAACTCGGTGTATCCCAGCACATACTGCAGGGGCTCCGAGGCCGCCAGCCGGCGCATGTCGTCCTGCGCCTGCTCCAGCAGTTCCGCCGGCACCTCGGTCTTGGGTTCGGTAATATGCTGATACGAAGGGAATCCGAACACGTCCGCGCAGTAGAACATTACCATGCT
>CAMNAD010000098.1 GCA_946530505.1 uncultured Bacteroidales bacterium | reverse complement strand
GGAGGTGGACTCGAACCACCGAACCCGAAGGAGCGGATTTACAGTCCGCCGCAATTGCCGCTATGCGATCCTCCCAAGTTGTGTGCCTTTGTTGTTCTTGGCACCAGAGTGAGCCGATGGGCGGATTCGAACCGTCGACCCCGAGATTACAAATCACGTGCTCTGGCCAGCTGAGCTACATCGGCAATATTTCAAGCCTTTGTTCAAAAGGACTGCAAAGATACTGATTATTTGCGATTCTCCAAAAATTTTTCAATCTTTTTCGAAACAGATTCTTCATCCATCCCGCAAATCGTCCACTCTTCGTCTTTGGATGCGTGTCGGATGAACCGGTCCGGAATGCCGCACCCTTCCAGTATGGGGGCATCGGACAGGCCTGCATAGTACTCCGCAACCGCACCGAACAGCCCTCCTTTAAGGCTGCCGTCTTCGATTGTGATAACGAGACGGTAACGTTCTGCTATTCTATCAAGCATTTGTGTGTCAAGCGGTTTTACAAAGCGGAAGTTGTATACGCCTACCAGGGTGCCGTATTTCGCTGCGATCCGCTCCGCCATGCAGGTTGCGGGACCTGCAGATACTATTGCGATGCTGCTGCCTTCCGCCAACTCTTCAGCTTTGCCGGCAGGAAGCAGTTCGTAAGTCGCATCCTTCCACCGGACCCCTTCTCCGCACCCGCGCGGGTACCTTATTATGAATGGCCCATGGTCGGTGTTCAGCGCCGTGAACATAAGGTTCTTTAGTTCGGTTTCGTCTTTCGGTGAACTGATAATTACTTCAGGTACCGTACGCAGGGCTGCGATGTCGAAGGCACCGTGATGCGTGGCTCCGTCTTCGCCGACCAGGCCCGCCCTGTCGAAGCACAGCACTACAGGCAGCTTCTGAAGCGCGACGTCATGCACTATCTGGTCATAGGCTCTTTGGGCGAAAGAAGAGTAGATATTGCAGAACGGGCGCATTCCTCCTGCGGCAAGCCCGGCGGAGAAAGTCACGGCATGCTCTTCCTCGATGCCTACGTCGTAGAACCGTTCCGGAAAGCGGACGGCGAATTTGCTCATGCCGCATCCGCTGGCCATTGCGGGAGTTATTCCTACGACGCGCCGGTCCTTCTCCGCAAGTTCGCACAGAACCTGGCCGAATACATCCTGGTATCTGTCGGCGGGATAGGGACCGGAAAGACGTTTGCCGGTTTCGGGATCGAACCTGCCGGGGGCGTGCCAGGTGTAAGGGTCGGCCTCCGATGCCGGAAAACCCTTGCCCTTGACGGTATGGGCATGCAGCACTCGCGGCCCGCTGATGTTCTTGATGCGCCTGAGAGTGCTGACCACCGTTTCTATATCGTTGCCGTCGATAGGTCCGAAATACCTGAAACCCAAAGCCTCGAAGAGGTCTCCTCCCGTCTTCTTCACCATCCAGGACTTGAGACTCCGCCACCACCTCTGTATGGAATGTCTGAGCCCCCTTTCTCCCAGCACGTTCCATATTTTTTCCTTGAATGCATTGTAGGGCTGGGATGTGGTTACCCGGAGCAGGTAATTGTGCAGGCCGCCGAGATTGTGGTCTATGGAGATTTCATTGTCGTTGAGGATGACCAGCAGGTCGGCATTTCCGGCGCCGGCATTGTTGAGTCCCTCGAAGGCAAGACCTCCGGTAAGGGCCCCGTCACCAATCAGGGCCACCACTTTCTCTTTCCTGCCCAGCATCCTGGCGGCTTCCGCAAGACCGAGGGCTGCCGAAACCGATGTTGAAGAGTGCCCTACACCGAAGCTGTCGTATTCGCTTTCATCTCTGCGCGGGAAGCCGCTGATCCCTCCGGACTTCCGCAGCGTACGGAATGCCTCACGACGTCCTGTCAGGATCTTGTGGGCGTATGCCTGATGACCCACGTCAAAGACTATCTTGTCCTCCGGGCTGTCGTATACATAGTGATATCCGACTATCAGTTCTACGGCACCCAGGCTGGAGCCAAGATGCCCCGGATTTGTCGAGCAGACTTCAATTATATAATGACGCAATTCCGCACACAATTGTTTCAGCTCATTCATGCTGAGACCCTTGATGTCGGCGGGAGAGTTTATTTTATCGAGCAGGGGATACATTGGCGTTTCAGTTCAGTTTAATCCGGTGCAGTTCCGTGGAAAGCAGCAGCGCGATCACACATACTCCGACAAACATAAGCTCTACGTGTACAGGACCGCTGCCGGCAGAGGCTTTGCCAAGAATGATGCCGGCGAGCATCTTGAAAAGCATAAGCCCGAGGTTCTGGATCCAGTAGATTAGGGAATAGGCCGTTCCAAGTACCTTGTCAGGCACGATTCTGGGCACCGAAGGCCACATTGCGGCCGGAACCAGAGAATAGCCGAAACCAAGGAATACCATTGCGAGATATCCCCAGAAAGGCACTCCCGCCGGTGCAAAAGCCAGCAGCAAATGAGCAATGAGTGCAAGCACCGCTCCTGTCAGCATCCATCTTGTACCGTGTCCTAATTTGTCGACCATTATGCCGAAGAGCGGTGCGAAAACCACGGTTGCGAATGGCAGCATGCTGACCATCCAGCTGGCGGCTTCGGCGGGGACGTCGAAACGTGGCACCAGGATAGCACCTGCGAACTTCTTGAACGCTATTATGCTGCTGTAGAAGAATACGCAGAGCAATGATATTATGATGAAACGCTTGTTGGTGAGTACCTTAAGAACATCGGAGAAGCGGAATTCATCGCTTTTGGCATCATCTTTTGCGGCTGGGAAGCGTTTGGCATCCAGGGCGACGAACATGGCCCACAGTATGCATCCCAGAAGCAGAAGGGCGAGCCCGAGAGTAGCAGGTCTGGCTGTCTCCGCAAGAGTGTATGCAGTGCCGCATGCCTTTTCAGGTACGAGTTTCGGGGCCATTACAAGAGCGAAGGCCGTGCCAAGCCTGGCTATCGCCAGCTGCAGTCCCATCGCAAAGGCCATCGGCCCGTCCTTGAACCAACGTGCTATGCTGCGCGTGACCGCCACTCCGGCAATCTCGCTGCCCAGCCCGAATAGCATACAGCCAATGTATGCAACCGTGAGCGACTGTTTTGGAGCGAGTCCCGATGTTATAGCCCAAAGTACAAGTGCCGCTCCCGCGGTCATCAGTCCCACAAAGATGGATCCTGTGATGCGGACGCCCCATTTGTCGAGCAGTATTCCGCATACTATCAGCCCCCCGAATACACATAGGACCGAATACCCGCTTGTGTAGAGCCCGTATCCGGCTGAATCCCATCCCAAAGCAATCCGGGAAGGGTCGCTGAACAGGAACGATATGCTCGAGAACATGTCGTCGAAGAAGTAGGAGCCGAACATCGGCACTACCAGACATGCAAGGGCTACCCAGGGCAGCCATCTGCGTGCGGTCGGTTTGCTTGTCATTATGAGTACGGCGAAGAGTCTAATCCTTTATGTTCGGGAGTTCCAGCCCGTAGCCTTTCTTCTTGTCCTCTGCCTTGAGAAGCAGGCTGAAGATAAAGGCGATCACACCGAAACTGGCGAAGATGATCATAGGTACGGTGTAGCCGCCCGTAGCCTTCTCTACATTGCCTATGAGCAGCGGAACGCCCCAGAGACCGATGTTCTGGACCCAGAAGATGAGACAGTAAGCGCTTCCGAGCACTTTTTCGTCAATGATCTTGGGTACGCTGGGCCAAAGGGCTGCGGGAACCAGCGAGAAACTCACTCCGAGAATGAGGATGAGCGCCACTGCAAGTGCGGACGACTTTGCAACCGGAAGCAGGAAGGCGAAGCTCAGATGGCAGGCCACCATGATGATCGCTCCCACCAGAAGCATTGTCGCACCTTTGCCTTTCTTGTCGAGGAAAAGGCCGAGGAAAGGCGTGAGCACCATCGCGAGGATGGGGAACACGCTGAACAGCCTGGCCGCGAAATCGGCTTCTACGCCGAGGGTGACCTCAAGATAGTTGGGGGCGAATTTCTGGAAGGGGAAGATTCCGCTGTAGTAGAGAACGCAAAGGATGGAAACGATCCAGAACATCTTCGAACGGAAAATGATGCCGAGGTCCTTGATCTGGAATTCGTCTGCCTTCGAGGTGTCGCTCTCGCCGATTTCCTCCAGCTGACCATCGAACTTCTTGTCCATGAAGGTGAAGCAGGTGAAGGTGAGCAGGCCTATGCAGAGCAGGAGTGCGCCTACGAGAACGGGAGCGCCTACCGTGTCGACGGCGGCCTTCGAGATTGCGGGGGAAAGCCACATGGCGGCGAACACGCCCAGACGGGCGATGCTCATCTCCACTCCCATGGCCATGGCCATCTCCTTGCCTTTGAACCACTTGGCTATGGCTTTGGAGACGGTGGTGCCGCCCATTTCGCAGCCGCAGCCGAAAATCATGAATCCGAGAGTGGCCATTTTTGCGCTGGCGGGGAATGAAGTCCACCAACTGCCGAGCCAGTTGCAGAATGCCGTGGCCTGGAACCAGTCGCTGACGCCGATGTATTTGATGAAGGCTCCTCCTACCATCAGGCTGGCGGACAGGATTCCGGTGAACCTGACTCCCATCTTGTCGAGGATGATTCCGGCAAAGATGAGGAAAAAGCAGAACACATTGAGGAAATATTCTCCTCCGGCATATGTGCCGAAGGTGGCGCTGTCCCAGCCGCGGATGCTTTCCAGCGTGGATTTTAGCGGAGAGAGGATGTCCGCGAACAGGTACGCGAAAAACATCATCAGCGCAATTGAAATGAGAGCCGCCCAACGTACCAGGGCGCTGTCATTCATCAGTTTCTGGATTTTTTCTGACATGGTTTCTATGTGATAGCGGGAAAGGTCGGATTTTGTTTGGGAGACCTTTTCCAGTGAAACGTTGTTCTATGCTGTTGTGTCGTGTTTTTTATGGGAAAGGTCCGGAGCGTGGAATCGGACCTTTCCCGTCAGGGGCTAGAACGGCAGGTCGTCTGAAGGGTCTGATTCAAACCCTGTTGCAGCCGGCTGCACGGGAGTTGCGGGTTGGACGGGAGCGGCGGATGGTACGGGGGGCGCGGGCTGACCGTATTGAGGCTGCTGGTAAGCGGGCTGCGCCGGGGCTCCGTACTGCTGGGAACTGCCATAAGACTGCCCTCCGCCGTACTGCTGGCGGGGCTGCCCGTTTTCGTCTCCGTCCTGGCGGCGGCCAAGCAACTGGATGTTGTCGGCTACGACTTCGGTGGTGTACTTCTGCACTCCGGCCTGGTCGGTGTAGGAACGGGTGCGCAGGCGCCCTTCCACATAGATCTGCGTTCCTTTGTGGATGAACTTTTCCGCAAGGTCCGCGGAATTCCGCCACGCAACGATGTTGTGCCATTCAGTATTTTCTCTGGTCTCTCCGCTGCGGTCTCTGAACCTCTCGGTGGTAGCAAGTGTGAAGGTGGCGACCTTTGATCCCTGGCCGCCGGCGTTTCCATCAAGGTAACGTACATTCGGGTCTCTTCCAACGTTACCGATCAGCATAACTTTATTCAGACTCATAACTCAATATTTTTAGGACTTGCAATATAGGAATTTTCGGCCAAACTCCGACCTCTTTCGTTCGAAAAACTTCAGATGAATTATAGCAGACACCGTACGGCTTGCACCGGTGTCTGGGCGGTCGAATCTTGCATTCCAGACACGGAATGGGGGCTGCCGGT
>CAMNAD010000097.1 GCA_946530505.1 uncultured Bacteroidales bacterium | reverse complement strand
GCAATCCGTCAGATACTGAGCCGCGGCGGACGCGGACTCAAGACGCTGAAGGTCACTTCCGACGAACTTACTCTTTATTTTGCAGAGAGCAAAGAGATCTTTGCGAAGGTCGCCGTGCCTTTCACCCCGGACATCATCGTCTATTGCAAGAGCCATTACATCTGGCTGGAAGACACAGACGTAGCAAAGGCAGAAAAGGCCATCGAAGAATATATTGACAAATACGGGCACACCCCGAAGGTCATCCTTATCAAAGGTATAGGTCTGGTCGCCGTGGGCGACAACGCCAAGAACGCCGGCATCATCACCGAGGTGTTCTGCGACGCCATGAAGGTAGCGTGCGGGGCACAGGCCTTCGGAGGCCAGCACGGAATGGAGCCCGCGTGGGTGAATTTCATCGACACCTGGGAGGTGGAGAACTACCGCCGCAAGGTGGCCGCAGGTGCCGCTGCAGGGCGTGTGGAAGGCAAGACGTTCATTGTAACCGGCGCGGCACAGGGCTTCGGCGAAGGTATCGCCCGCGAACTTATGAAAGAAGGTGCCAATATCGTGGTGGCCGACCTCAACGAAGTCACCGGCGAAGCCACGGCAGAATCCTTCAACGGAATCGCCAAGAACAACAAGGCTATCTTCGTCAAGACCAACGTCGCCGACATGGACAGCCTGAACAATCTTATTGCCGTGACCATCTGCAACTTCGGTGCGCTTGACGCCTTCGTCAGCAACGCAGGCGTTGTCCGTGCAGGCGACCTCGAGGCGATGACTCCCGAGAACATGGAGTTCGTCACCAAGATCAACTACAGCGCATATTTTTACTGCGCCAAGGTTGCCCAACACGTGATGAAACTGCAGACAGCGGTAGATCCCGAATACTTCGCCGACATCATCCAGGTGAACAGCAAAAGCGGCCTGGTGGGCAGCAAGGCGAACTTCGCATACGCAGGCAGCAAGTTCGGAGGCATCGGGCTCACCCAGTCATTCGCCCTCGAGCTCGCACCCTACCGCATCAAGGTGAACAGCATCTGCCCCGGCAATTTCCTGGACGGTCCGCTGTGGAGCGACCCGGTGAAGGGCCTCTATGTGCAGTATCTGAATGCAGGCAAGGTGCCCGGCGCCAAGACAGTGGAGGATGTGAAGGAGTACTACCTCAGCAAGGTTCCCATGCACAAGGGATGCAATCCTCTGGACGTGACCCGTGCAATCCTCTACGCTATCGAGCAGACCGGCGAGACCGGCCAGGCCATACCCGTCACGGGAGGTCAGGTAATGCTTGCTTAGGCTTTTTTGCCGGAGTCATTTTCCGGCTCGCTGAAAAAAGGCTTCGCCGGATAAATGCTCCGACAAAAAATTCAGAAAAAGAAAACTTACGGAAATATGAAAACAAAAGCAGTACGTCTTTACGGAAAAGATGATTTGAGGCTGGAAGAATTCGAGCTTCCTGCAATCAAAGAAGACGAGATCCTCGCGAAAGTGATCAGCGACGACATCTGCATGTCTTCCTACAAATCCGCGCATCAGGGACCGGAGCACAAGCGTGTTCCCAATGACGTGGCGGAGAACCCTACCATCATCGGCCACGAATTCGCCGGTGTCATCGTGGAAGTGGGAAAGAAATGGCAGGATGAGTTCAAACCCGGCGACAGGTTCAGTATCCAGCCCGCCATAAACTACCCAGGCGGCCCCGTAGGCATCCTCTCGGCCCCCGGTTACTCATACAAGTATTGCGGAGGCGACGCCACCTATGTCATCATCCCCAACGAGGTGATGGAGCAGAAGTGCCTCTTCCGCTATTTCGGCGACGCCTTCTACCCTGCTTCTCTCAGCGAACCTATCAGCTGCGTGATCGGCGCTCTCCACGCGCACTACCACACGACTCCCGGCTCGTATGAGCACAAGATGGAAATCAAGGAAGGAGGCAAACTGGCCCTGCTCGCAGGCGTCGGCCCCATGGGTCTTGCAATGATCAACTACGTGCTTCACCGCGAGGGCCCTGTTCCTTCCCTGTTTGTGGTTACGGATATCGACCAGAGCCGCCTGGACCGTGCAGAATCCCTTTATACTAAAGAGATGTTTGCGAAGCGCGGGATCGACATCCACTACGTGAACACCGGCAGCGGCGATCCGGTTGCGACCCTGAAGGAGCTTTCCGGAGGTACAGGCTACGACGATGTCGTGGTTATGGCCCCCGTGCCGGCGGTTGTCGAGCAGGCTGACGCCATCCTCGGCTTCGACGGCTGCCTGGACTTCTTCTCCGGCCCCAAGAGCCCGGACTTCAGTGCCAAGTTCAACTTCTACAATGTGCACTACGAAGCCCACCATATCGTGGGAACCAGCGGCGGCAACACCGACGATATGCGCGAAGCCATCGACCTGATGGGCAAGGGTATGGATCCTGCCGGGCTCATCACCCATATCGGCGGCCTCAACACCGTAGTGGATACCACCCTCAACCTGCCGTCCATCCCAGGAGGAAAGAAGATGGTTTACACGCAGCTGACGATGCCTCTCACCGCAATCGCAGATTTCGGAAAAATCGGCAAGCCGGTTTACGACGAACTCGACCGCATCTGCAAGGCCCATAACGGTTTATGGAACGCAGAAGCAGAGAAGTATCTCCTCGCAAACGCAGATAAATTATGAAACAACTGGACGTTAAACTCATGCATCCCGCAGAACAGATCGCCATCATCATCGGGCGCATCTACCGCAGCGGGATGACCACCACTTCCGGTGGCAATCTTTCCATCATGGATGAAAACGGGGATATGTGGATTACCCCCGCAGGAATAGACAAAGGGTCACTTACTCCCTCCGACATCATGTGCGTCAAGGCAGACGGCACCATCATAGGGCCGCACAAACCCTCGTCTGAATATCCTTTCCACAGGGCCCTCTACAAGATCCGCCCTAATCTTCACAGCGTTATCCACGCACATCCTCCGGGACTCGTGACATTCAGCATCACCAAGAAGATTCCCGACACCAGCATCCTTCCCCAGGCCCTCGGCGTCTGCGGACCCATCGGCTTTGCTCCTTATGCTCTTCCAGGCAGCGAACTGCTCGGAGAGAAGATTGCCGGTGAATTCGCGAAGAATCCGGACTACAAGGCAGTCATCATGGAGAATCACGGCGTGGTGCTCATGGGCGATGACATCGCCGACGCATACCAGCGCCTCGAGACCCTTGAACTCTGCGCACGCACCATCCTGAATGCGGACACCCTCGGAACTCCCAGATACCTTACTCCGGAACAGATCCAGCATCACACCCTGGCCGTTCACAACAGTTTCCCCCACTTCATGAACGTGGATCATCCCTCCGACGAACGGGCTATCCGCACCGAGATATGCAATATCGTGCGCCGCGCCTGTACCCAGGGCCTGATGAGTTCCTCATACGGCACGGCTTCGATTCGCTGGAGAGGCAACGACTTTCTCATC
The DNA here is from genome assembly GCA_946530505.1 of uncultured Bacteroidales bacterium. Classification (GTDB taxonomy): domain Bacteria; phylum Bacteroidota; class Bacteroidia; order Bacteroidales; family UBA932; genus Cryptobacteroides. Next base: position 2,229 of record CAMNAD010000097.1, on the reverse strand, counting down.
ACACCCGCCAACGTGCAGCGCTGGGACATGGAGCCGAGCGAAATCGTGCAGGTGAAGGACGGAATGATCGAGGCGGGCAAGACTGCCAGCCGCAGTGTCGCCCTGCACTACGAGATATACAAGCGCAATCCGAAAATCAACTCCATAATCCTCACCCAGACTCCCTCGCTGATGGGATATTGCTGCACCGAAGAGAAATTCGACGTGCGCACCATTCCCGAGAGCTGGATTTTCCTCCAGGACGTTCCGAAATTCCCCTTCGGGAGCCAGTACGACAATCTGAACGAACTCGCCGAAGAATTCAAGAGCCGTCCCTGCGTGATGCTGGAGAACGATTCGGTTGTGGTGACTGGCGACAAGCTGATCAACACCTTCGACCGTCTTGAAGTTGCAGACTTCAGTGCGCGTTCCCTCATCATGGCAGCGCCCATAGGCAAATTGTCCCCGATCACCGACGAGGAGATCGAGGACCTCAGGGTTGCATTCCACGTAGGGGAATAAACTATCTTGTCATCTTGAGATATTCCGCACGGGCCCTTGCGACCTGCCTGCGGAATTCTTTGTTTGTATTGACTTTCGCATAGGCTATGCTCGCTGCGGCGCGGCTGGCGTCCACGTCGCTCTGCCAATGGGCTCCGGCAATCACGCGGCTCTCGCCGTACATCCAGCCGCGGGCATAAAGTTCTTCCGCCCTCTCTGGTGCGACCTCCGCAAGCATCAAGGCGCAGCTCCATCCCCTGATGGTGTGCCCGGAAGGATAGGAGCCCTCACCGCGCAATTCATCATCCTCCCAAGGGCAGAGGGTCGGCTCCCCGAAATAAACGAAAGGACGCAGACGGTGATAATACTTCTTGGGATGCACCCGGATCTGTTCTATGGTCTTGATTCCGTCATAGAGCAGCTTCCATATCTGCGGAGTGCGCTCGGGGGAAAGTTCCAGCCCGATGGCCTCGTTGAATGTCGTAAAGACGGTATCCAGCTGCCAGGCCGCATCGCGTGTCGCAATCCTTGCCCTGACCGGGTCTTTGCGCTGCTCCTTCCCCCAGAAATAGCGGAGTGAGTCGTAGGCGAACTCGGGAGAGCCGAATGCAGGAGGTGCCGGAAGGCACTTTACCAGATCCGGCATTTCTTCCATCGTGAAATACCTGGCACCTTGCCTTGCTGTGCCGCAGGAGGTCGCAATCACCAGCAATGCCAATAAAAAAATCTTTTTCATAATATTATTCAATTAGTTTCCACCATAAAGGCCCAATCCGTGTCTACTCACCCATTTTTGCCGTCGCAGACACCACGGCGGCCGTTTCCGTGTCTGCACGGCCGTTTTCCTCGCCGCAGACACCAAATGGCCCGGATCCGTGGATACAACGCTGATAGGCCAGGCGCTCGTCGCCGGATTCAAGATAGATGATGCCGCAATAGTCGAACCCTGCCTTGAGGATATTGTGCTGCATTACCAGATTGTCGCGATGCGTATCTATCCTTATATTCGGATCGTGCGAAAAACAGAAATCCATGATGGCGGCGAAGATGCCGTGCGAGTCCGGAGTGCTGCCTATGCGGTGCACCACGTGGTAGGGCCGTTCATCGTCCAGCCACTCGCCTTCGTAGATTCTTGCATATGTAGGTTCCGGCGAAGGGATGAAGGCGAAGTAGCCGACAATCCTTTTTTCTTCTTCCACTACAAATCCCCATCCATTGGCGATATCGTCCCCAATCACCTCCTCCGAAGGATAGCCGTTCACCCACTGGTTCATATTCCCAGATGCGCGCATTATCCCCTTGGCCGCCTCCAGGACGGGCATTATCCGTGGGATGTCAGATTTATTGGCTAGCCGGATACTGTTCATTGCTCCAAATATAGTTAAAATCGGGCAATCATCTATCTAATACTCAATTACTTACAGAAAACAAATCGGCGGATTTCGCCGATTTGTTTTAAGCAACTGCCTGACTGTCACCGACTTAGGTGCCCGGTTATTTTTTGCAGACAAAGCGGCCGCAGCAGTAGCAGATGGCGGCGACAGCCATGCCGTTGATTGCAGGGAAGCCCCAGTGCACGAGGTTGGCGACGACTGCACCAAGCACCACGCCGGCAACCGCGAACCAGTTGACGGTCTTGATCTCGACGCTGTCTTCCAGATATGCCTTGCGGCGAACAAAGTAGTCGAGGATGAGGATAATGCCGACAGGAGGAAGAGTGCAGTTGAGCACGTTCAGCCAGCCGCAGAA
>CAMNAD010000096.1 GCA_946530505.1 uncultured Bacteroidales bacterium | reverse complement strand
TCGCCGGCGTGGCTGCGTATGCTTTCACATAAGCGTCGAACTCTGCGAGGGTCATTCCGGCATAGGCCGTGGCGGCCGCCTGTGCGTGTTTCATGTCGAAATGGTCGGGAAGCTTGGTTCCAAGACGGACAAAGTCACGTATTTCCTGTGCGGCCTCCTTAACCTCCGCGGGAGCCTTGTCCTTGTAGTCAGGATCATCCAACGCCCTGTATTCCAGAAGGTTGTATTCGAAGTATGTAGGATAGAGTTCGCCGACGAAGGTGCCGTCCATGTCAAAGGTGGCGATACGGTCCGCAGGCTTGATATAATTCCTGGAAGAAGGGTCCGTCACATCTTCGACATACTCCTGCAGAGCCGTAAGGGCTTCGCAGGAATTCCACAAGGTGAAATAGTCCTTTCCGGGTTCAGGATTATCTTTCGAGCATCCGACAAAGAGTACTGCCAAGATGGCTGCAGCAAATATGAATGTTCGTTTCATGCGGTGTTGAATAAGTGTTGGGAACTATGAAAGAAGGTCTTTGACAACCGTCGAGATGGTCCTTCCATCGGACTGGCCTGCCAGGGCCTTGTTCGCGGCGCCCATGACCTTGCCCATGTCCTTGATGGAGGTGGCGCCCACCTGGGCGATGATCTCTGCGACTTTCGCCTTCACTTCCTCCACGGAGAGCTGCTTGGGAAGGTACTTCTCCATGGCTGCCGCTTCTGCCAGTTCATTGTCGGCAAGTTCCTGCCGGCCTGCGGCAGTGTACTGCTCGGCGGACTCCTTGCGCTGCTTGATGAGCTTCTGGATCATCTTCAGAATGTCAGCGTCAGTCACCTCCTTGCTTCCGCCTTCGGCGGTCTTGAAGAGAAGGATTTCACCTTTGATAGCACGGGCGGCAGCAAGCGCAACCGCCTCCTTGGCCTTCATCGCGGCCTTTATGTCTTCCTGGATCTGTTGTTCGAGTGTCATGGTATCTATTTCTTATATGAGTCCTTGGTGATTATCGGTTTCCCGTCTGCGTCAAGAAGCGGGGTAAGTCCTCCGCCGTATCCGCGGTGGACGAAGAGGTAGTTGACGCCTGTTTCCTTGTCAACGATGACGACGGCATCGGTCATGAGGCTGATGCCTTCCTTTTCCTTGATGTCAAATCTGTCTTTTCCCATATCTGTAGTTTTATATCAATAGTCTTGGTATTCCTTTTGCAGAACGTCGCCCACTCCACCTTCAGGCCTCCGCCCGAGGTCGCAAGGGAGTAAACTATGGCTTCCTTACAAGATTCACATCGGCAATGTCCGGCAGCGGTTCCTTCGGGGTCCAGTGGCTGGCCACCCGGCAGAGCTCGTCGCCCCTGCCGCTGACTACCCGCCCGACAAAAGTATCCGGCACATCGGTGGAATAAGTTTCGTTGACAATCTCGTCTCCCATGCGGGATTCGTGGAGGAAACGGATGTTCAGGGAATCGGGCCTGTTTTTGTCCAAATAAACCGGATCGAAGCACACGAGCGCCATTTGCACATATCGGCGGTTGTTCGTGTGTCCGTTGAAGTCGAGGTCGATCAGGTTTACGCTGTGCCCGAGCGTTTCCGTGGGATTCTCGGAGAGTTTCAGCACCGAGCGTCTCTTATGCGGCCCCGCTGCGAATTCCTTCACCAGTTCACTTTCCGGAATCAGCCCCTCGCAGGAGAGAAGTTTCCTTTCCGACATCGATATCATTGACCAGCAGCTGTTTCCCCTGGCCGTGACCTTGCCGGAGTGAACCTCCTTCGCCTCGAAGTCGAACCACACCCGCAGAGCCCCCATCTCGCTTACCCAGACGGTCATCTCCACGTCCTCCGACCACATGGTGGGCGGCTCAGGAAGGGATAGATTAATCTCGGTAATCACCCAGGTCATGTCTTTCTTCTGGACGTCAAATGCCGCAAGGCCAATGGATGTCAGGTATCTGGCAACAGTGTTCTCGTGGAAGGTCAGAAGTCCGTCGATGGTAAGGCGATACCGAGCCGTTATCTGAGCGGCCGTTATCTGGTATGTGGTGCTGTACTTCATCCGGTGTGAAATGAAGTGCAAAAATAATAATTTTATGGGAGACCAAGTCGACTTTTCATCCCCTATTTTAATTATATTTGTATCTGCTATGGGCGCCAAGGAGATATTGAAACAATACTGGGGCTACGATGCCTTCCGGCCGATGCAGGAGGAGATCATTTCTGCTGCGGCGGAAGGGCGCGACGTGCTGGCGATTCTGCCCACCGGGGGAGGAAAGTCGGTATGCTTCCAGGTTCCGGCCCTCATGAAAGAGGGGATAGCCCTTGTAGTCACTCCGCTTATCGCCCTGATGAAGGATCAGGTTCAGAATCTCGAGGCGAGGGGAATAAGGGCTCTGGCAATACACGCCGGCATGACGCGTTTTCAGGTGGACACTGCGCTGAACAATGCGGCTTACGGGGATTTCAAGTTCCTGTATCTGTCGCCGGAGCGGCTCGGGACAGCGTTGTTCCAGTCTTACATCGACCTGCTGAATGTCAGTTATATAGTGGTGGACGAAGCGCACTGCATTTCGCAGTGGGGCTACGACTTCCGTCCGGATTACCTTCAGATAGGTAAGCTCCGGGAGCGTATCAAGGCACCGGTGATTGCGCTTACGGCAACGGCCACTCCCCAGGTTGCGGAAGATATCATGGAAAAGCTGGGATTCGAGGAGAAGCTGCTGCTCCGCAGCGGATTCGAGCGTCCCAACCTTAATTACATAGTCCGCAAATGCGAAGACAAGCTGGGGCAGTTGCTCGGCGTCTGCAATGGTGTTAAAGGTTCGGGCATAGTTTATCTTCGCAGCCGGAAGAAGTGCGAGGAATATGCCGCCATGCTGAAGGCGGAAGGCATCAGCGTGTCGTTCTATCATGCCGGACTGTCTTCGGAACTCCGCAGCGAAAGGCAGGCGGCCTGGAAGAAGGGTTCCATCCGGGTGATGATCTGCACAAATGCGTTTGGAATGGGAATAGACAAGCCGGATGTGCGGTTCGTGGTGCATTGCGACCTTCCGGAGAGCCCGGAGGCCTATTTTCAGGAAGCTGGGCGTGCGGGACGCGACGGCAAGACCTCATACGCCGTGCTGCTCTGGAGCCCGGACGATGTCCGCCGCCTGCATCAGTTGGAATCCCTCGCTTTCCCGAGTCTGGAATACATAGAAGATGTCTACCATAAACTGCATGTTTTCTATCAGATCCCTTATGAGCAGGGGATGGGCCGCCAGTTGAAGTTCGACCTCTCCGAGTTCTGCCGGCAGTATAAGCTTAGTCAGGCGTCCGTCCGCAATGCGATTATCTACCTAGAACGTTCGGATCATCTGAGCTATACCGAGGCCGTGGACATCAATACCCAGGTGAAGATAGCCGTGGACAGGAGGGAACTCTACGACATCGATCTGCCGGATCCGCAGATGGTCGCTCTCCTGGAGCTGCTGATGCGGAGTTACACAGGCATTTTTTCGTATCCGGTATCAATCTCCGAAGATTACATTGCCGCCAATCTCGGAATAGGGATTCCTGCGTTGCATCAATTGCTCTACAGACTTTCACTGGAGCACGTAATCCGTTATGTCCCGGGCGAGAAGAGCGATGTCATCACCCTGCACCATAATCACTTGCAGCGGGGGAACGTCGATCTTCAGCCCAAACGCTACGAAATGCTGCGCGAAAAAAGCATGGCCCGTTCCGAGGCCATTATAGGCTACGTTTCCGAAACCGACCGCTGCCGTCAGTCATATCTTCTGGAGTATTTCGGCCAGCCCGACAGCCCCTCATGCGGCAGATGCGACGTGTGCAGGTCAGGCGACAATCACTAATCCGTCATACGCCGGTTGCACGTTGGATCGGATGCCGCGCTCGGCGCAAAGCCTGCGGAGTTCTTCGCAGAACTGTCCGTGCACCGGGAAGGTGTGGCTGAGGTGGGTGAGCCAGGTGTGCTTCGCCTGTATGCGGCCGGCAATCTGCAGGGCTTCGTCCAGCGAGAAATGCGAGTGGTGAGGGGCGTAGCTCACAGTGTTGAGGGTGACGTGCTCCAGACCTCCGAGCTTTGCGAATTCTTCTTCCGGGATGCTGCTGAAATCCGTCAGATAGGCAATGCCTCCGATGCGGAAACCCAGTATTGGCATCTGCCCGTGGATGCCACGTATCGGTGTCACCTGCACCCCTTTGCCGTCGTTGACGGCCGGCTCGATATTGTCTTCGGGGCAGGCCTTTACGCTGCCGTCCGACATCTTGTATCCGTATCCTACGTTATGCACCCACACCAGTTCCCTGTCTTCCTTGTTCGGGTGGACGGTGAAGGGCTTGTTTTCTATTATGTGCAGATGCCATTCGGGCGCACCGGGATATCTCGGTGATGCAAAGGCGTAGGGATACTCCCGCTGCAGGCTCTCCAGAACCCTGGTCTCGCAGTAGATTTCGGCGGCGCGCCTGTCGATGTAATTCAGGGAACGGACGTCGTCTATTCCGCCGGTGTGGTCTTTATGATTGTGGGTGAGCAGTATGCCGTCGAGGTGTCCGATTCCTGCACGCAGCATCTGGCTGCGGAAATCCGGCCCGCAGTCTACGAGTATGTTCAGTCCGTCCACCTCAAACAGTGCAGAGGAGCGGAAGCGCTTGTCGCGCGGGTCCGTGCTCCGGCAGACGGGGCAGTTGCAGCCAACTATCGGCACTCCGAGCGAGGTGCCGGTTCCTAAGAATGTCAGTTTCATATAATTACCTCCGTCAGTCTGCCGACCAGTGCTTCGTCGTATGGCCGGGTGATACGTATGTAATTGCCTGTGTATCCGCTCATGCTGCCGTCTTTCTCCTTCGATTCGAACAGAACCTTCTCTCTTATGCCACGGTTGGCCTCGGTGAATTCGGAATGCAGTCTTTCGCAGAGGGCCTCCAGGCGCGCCACCCTCTCTGCCTTGACCTGCTCGGGAACCTGTCCGGGCATTGTCGCCGCAGGAGTTCCCGGGCGCTTGGAGTAGGGGAATACGTGGATGAATGCCGGGCGCAGTTTTTCGAGGAATGCCAGTTCCTGTGCAAACAGTTCTTCTGTCTCGCCGGGGAGTCCTGCCATTACGTCTATGCCGAAAAATACTTTCGGTTTCCCCGGGCCTTCCATCCTGCTGCGGATATATGATATCCGGTCTGCAAAGAAATCAGTTGTATATTTCCGGCCCATCGCGGCGAGCAGGATATCCGTTCCCTGCTGGAGCGGAATGTGGAAGTGTGGCTGGAACTTGGTGCCTGAGGCTATCCAGTCGATGATTTCTTCGGTGATTAGGTTGGGTTCGATGCTGGAGATACGCCAGCGCTCGATTCCTTCTACCTCATTGAGAGCCTTCAGCAGATCCAGGAAAGATTCTCCGGTATTCCTGCCGAAGTCGCCGGTGTTCACTCCGGTGATGACCACTTCCTTCACTCCTTCTGCGGCAATTGCTTCGGCCGCTTTGACCGCTTCGCAGATCTTGACGCTTCTGCTGCGCCCCCTGGCATACGGAACCGTGCAGTAGCGGCAGAAGTTGTCGCATCCGTCTTGAACTTTCAGGAATGCCCTGGTACGCTCGGATGTCGAATACGCTCCGAAAATGCTGTCCGGCAGGATGCTGCCCTCCAGGGAACTCCGTTCGGACGCTTCGCGTCCTGCACTCCGGCCCCTCCCATCGTTTCCGGCGCGGTCAGATGACCGCTTGTCTCCGACGGGCCCCTCCCCCTGCCCCTGTCCGGGGGTGGACAGGTCCCTGGAGGGCAGTTCCTGCCGGACTCCAAGTATGA
>CAMNAD010000095.1 GCA_946530505.1 uncultured Bacteroidales bacterium | reverse complement strand
CGATGTGCTGTGTGATGCCGCCCGCCTCGCCGGCGATGACGTTGGTCTTGCGGATGTAGTCGAGCAGCGAGGTCTTACCGTGGTCGACGTGGCCCATCACGGTGATTACAGGAGGACGGGATACGAGATCCTCTTCCTTGTCGGCCTCCTCGGCAGACTCGATTTCGTTGGTAAGTTCGGCACCCACGAATTCAACCTTGTAGCCGAATTCCTCGGCCACGAGAACAAGGGCTTCGGCGTCGAGGCGCTGGTTGATGGATACCATCAGGCCCAGGCTCATGCATGCTCCGATTACATTGTTCACAGGGGTGTTGTTCATAAGGGTGGCAAGGTCGTTTACCGTAACGAATTCGGTGACTTTCAGCACCTTCTTGTCGGCCGATGCCTGCTCCATCTCTTCCTGTGTACGCTGTGCGGCAAGCTCGCGCTTCTCCTTGCGGTACTTAGCGCCGAAGTTGTTCTTCTTGCCCTCATTCATCTTCGCGTAGGTTTCCTTGACCTGCTTCTGGATCTCTTTCTGCATCTCTTCCAGTTCGGCCTCGGTCATTGCGGGCTTGAAGCGGTCGCGCTTGCGGCCCTTGCCATTCGCCTGCTGCTGGGATGCATTGTTCTTGTCCTTCTTGGGGCTGCGCTCGATATTGGCCCCGGCCTTGGCGACATCCACTTTCTGGGTGCCCTTGGCAATGCGCTCGCGCTTCTTTGCAGGCTTTCTGTCGAACTGGGAAAGATCTATCTTGCCTACAACCTTGAATCCTTCTTCCTTCGCTGCTGCAGGGGTTTTTTCAGCAACGGCAGGAGCAGGCTCCACAGCTGCGGGCTTCTCCGGCTCGGGCTCCGGCTCCGGCTCCGGTTCCGGTTCGGGCTCCGGTTCCGGTTCGGATTCAGGCTCAGGCTCGGGCGCAGGTTCCGGCTCAGGTTCCGGCTCAGGCTGGGCAGAAGGGGCTTCCGCCTCTGGAGCATTTTCCCGGACAGGGTCGCTTTGCGACGCGGAAGAGACGGAAGTCACTTCTGCCTGTTCAGGCTCCGGCTCCGGTTCGGGCTCCGGCTCAGGCTTCGGCTCGGGAACGGGCTCGGCTTTGGGCTCGCTCTTCTTATGAGCAAGAGTATTGGTACGCACGATGACGCGCTCCTCCTCTTCCTCTTCTGCCTGCTCCTCTTTCTTCTTCCCGGAATTCTCCAGGATATCCGACATCTTTATCGCCCTCTCGTTAGCCTCTTCAGCAGCCTTCAGGTCTGCCCCGAACTGCTTTTGGATAGCCGGGAGATACTCGTCGGAGAATTTCGCATTCGGATTCTCCTCCACGTCCGCTCCCTGGGCCTTGAGGAAGTCCACAAGGTCCTGCAGTCCGATATTGAACTGCCGCATTATCTTGTTTAATCTGATTTCTGCCATATATTAACCCCTTTTCTTTCTAAAATTAGTCTTCGAATTCAGCGGAGAGTATGCTGCGGACATCCTCGACTGTCTCCATGTCGAGGTCTGCACGCTTGGCAAGATCTTCGGGATCGATAGCCAGCACGCTGCGGGCCGTGTCGCAACCGATGCTCTTGAGTTTGTCGATGACCCATCCGTCGATAGTACGGCCATACTCAGGATTGGTGAATTCCTCGAGGGCGACATCGTCTTCCTCTTCGGCAGCGACTTCTCCCTTCGGAGTCTCGCGCCAAACTTCAATTTCGCGGCCTACAAGCATGCCGGCAAGCTGCACGTTCACACCTCCGCGGCCGATACCCTTCTGCACTTCCTCGGGAAGCATGTATACCTTCACCTTGTCCTCGGGACTCTCGCCCATGTCGATGGAACTTACGCGTGCGGGAGTAAGGGCGCGCTGGATGAGGAGCTTGGGATTGGAAGACCACTGCAGGACGTCGATGTTCTCGTTGCGGAGTTCGCGGACGATGCCTATCACGCGGCCGCCCTTTACGCCGATGCAGGCTCCGATTGGATCGATGCGCTCATCGTAGGATTCGACTGCCACCTTGGCACGCTCGCCGGGCACGCGGACCACCTTCTTGATGGTGATGAGGCCGTCTGCGATCTCGGGGACCTCCATCTCGAACAGGCGTGCGAGGAAGTCAGGGTCGACGCGGGAAAGAGTGATGTAGGGAGTGGTATTGTTGCGCATCTCCACCTTCTTGATGAGGGCGCGTACGGTATCGTTCTTCTTGAAACGCTCTCCGGGGATCTGCTCCTCCTTGGGGATGTGGAGTTCGTTGCCGTCTTCGTCGAGAAGCAGCACCTCACGGGACCAGGTCTGGTAGATTTCGCCGGTGAACACCTCGCCTACCTTCTCGGAGTACTTCTTGTAGACATTGGCCTTTTCGATATCCATGATGCGGCCCTGCAGGTTCTGACGGATGTTCAGGATGCCGCGGCGCCCGAATGCCGAGAGAGGGAGCTTCTTGGCGTAGGTGTCGCCGATCTCGTAGTCGTCGTCACCGCTGTCCTTGCGCACTTCCTCAAGGGTCATCTCGGCGGCGGGGTTTTCCACCTCCTCGACAATTTCGAAGTTCTGGTAGATTTCGCAGGTACCCTTGTCGACATTGACGATAACGTCGAAGTTGTCGGCAGAACCGTAAGTTTTGGCAATCTGGGTCAGGAACACGTCCTTGAGAACGCCCATCATGACCGGGCGGTCGATGTTCTTCTCTTCCTTGAAGTCCTTGAAGGCGTCAATCAGAGTAACTTTTTCTTCTTTGTTCATTTGTATATTATTTTTCGTTTGCAAGCAATTCGTCGGCCTCTTCCGAACTGATTCCGGCAGTCCCTACAGTCAGGGCGTAATCTTCGATGTCCCTGTCAAAGGCTGCGAGCACGGCGCGGTGCACGTATTCGCAGTCGGCAAGGTCGGCTCCGCCTTCTTTGTCGATGGTCACTTCGATGTTGTTGTCGTCGTCCACGTCGAGCTGGACGATGGTGCAGGCGCGCTCAGCGGCGGCTTTTTCCAATACCGGTTTCAGTTCTGTTCTTTCCATATCACATAATAAAAAATAGAGGACCTTGCGGCCTCTATCTCGTTCACGAGTGCAAATATAGCGTTTTTTTAATTAATACGCAAAACCAATGTGACCGGCAGCGTGCATGACGGTCCAGAGTTTGGACCGTTGCCAACATTTTTAGTATTTTTGTACCATGAATCTGGCAGAATTCGTTGTTCAGCATCAAAACGACGATCTTTCCGATCTGGTACTGCACAGGGATCGGTATCCCGACGTCGACGTAGCTCTTGCGGCAGAATGCATAGCCGCCAGACGCAAACTGCGCTATAAAGTGCCCGAGTGGTATGCCGATCCGGAGTTGATATGCCCCGTCGCCCTGAGTGCGGAGCAGTGCAGCAGCACCGCCACCGCCCGGTACAAGGCCGAAGTGGTTATGGGGGTTTGCCGGTCTCAGGCCTGCGGAGGAGCAATGCCCGGACCGTGTCCCGAAAAAGGCGTGAATGCACGCCTCAGCGTGCACGGCGGAGGACGGGACGGAGCCTGCCCGGCAGGCGATGTCGGTAGTCCGGGAGCCGCGGGGGTTTTGGGGGCAGAGCCCCCACAAAAGGCGATTCTGCGAATCGCCGACCTGACCGGAGGCCTGGGGGTGGACTGCTGGCAGTTTGCCGGAATTGCCGGCCGCGTGCTGTACAACGAGATGAATCCCCTGCTCTTCGAGGCCGCAAAGGCGAATCTGGGCCGGCTTGGATGCGCCAACGTGGAATTCAGCGGGCTCTGCATTACGCCAGAATCCCTGCCGCCGCTGTTGGATTCCTTCCGGCCGGACCTGGTTTTCGCCGATCCCGCCCGGCGTTCGGAAGGACGGAAGGTTTTTCTACCGGAAGACTGCCTGCCGGACGTGCTGGCGCTGCAGGACATAGTTCTTGGCCGTGGCTGCACGATGCTTCTGAAACTGTCGCCCATGGCAGATATCTCGCTGATGCTCCGCAAGTTCCACTGCGTCAAGGCAGTGCATGTCGTGGAAGCGGACGGGGAATGCAAGGAGCTGTTGCTTCTGATGGAACCCGGATTCAGCGGAAGGCCCGAACTTATTGTCGCCATCGCGGACAGCTGCCCGGCCCGAACCGGCATCTTCGCTTTTTCCGATCTCGCCGAAGCCTCTCCCCCCTTCGTGAATGCAATGCCTGAGCCCGGGCAGATTATTTTCGAACCCGGTCCGGCCCTTATGAAAAGCGGAGCCTTGAACCTTCTGAGCGCCCACTACGGTCTTAGAAAACTCGGTCCTTCGGCGCATTATCTCTGTTTCGGGAAAGGCCTCCTTGCGGATGAGCGTGTTGCCTCCGCCCTGGACGGATACGGTAAATTCTTTGAGATTCAGGAAGTTGCCCTATTCAGCAAGCAGGCTCTGCGCGACTTCTCCTCCCACTGGCCCGGCGCCGAAGTCACCGCCCGGGCACTTCCTTTAAGCAGTGACGAGCTGCGCCTGAAACTGGCATCCTTCCGCAAAAAAGCCTCGCGTAGCGGCAACCCGTCCGCGTTGGGCAGCACGACCTCTTTGGGCTGCCCGTCCGAAATCAGTTCCGGCACCCACTCTCCCGGCACCGGCACCCATCTGTTCGGCGTCGGCACATCCATCGGCCGCCTGCTCATCGCCGCCCGTAGGACCTGATTCCCAAGCGTGCTTTCATGCCGCCCGTAGAACTCAATCCCCGGCGTAATTCCCGGGGACGCCCGTAGAATCCGGCCCCGCCCCACGCGTGCATGCTGTCCGGATTTTAGGGACAGCAAGCGCACTTTGGACCGAAAAACGTGCATGCTGTCCCGGTTTTGAGGACAGCATGCACGCAAGAGGCTCGGATACCTACTATATTCCATCGAGCAGGCGCGCCGCTTCCTCATAAGGCAGGCCGGTCACCCTGCACAATTGATTTATATTTGCAGAGAACCTGAACCTCAACTGTTTCAATAATTCCCGGAGTTGCTCGGCATCCAGTTCATCCGGGTGTTTTTTCCGAAACAAAGTCACACATAAATCCGGAATGGCCGAAGTAATCACCTGATCCTTGAAAGCAGGTATTGCACTTTCAGAATTCAGTCGGGCTTTTGCCTTCGATGAATTCAGTAAAAAATAGTTCATTCTTTTCGGTGTTCGGAACAGGGCTTCTACAAATCGCACATTGCAATACGACGACGGTGAGATGAATCCGTCATCGGTAATGACATACTCGCCAGGCAGTTTGATCCGGGTGTGCAATAAGCGATACTGCTCTCTGGCCGAAAATTCTGATAAACGCATGCCCTTTTCCGGAGCCGTTCTGAAAAATGCAGAGCCCGTCCCCCACCGATAATCAGAGGCCTGGAGACATATATTGGCGGCTACGCTGTTCATCTGCACATAGGCCAAACCTCTCTCCAACGATTCGTCTGAAAGAAAAAGCGGACGGATATCGATACTGTTATCGCGCAGCATCTCTTTTACTCCGTATTTCCTGCGAATATAGATTGAGTATCGGCGTTTGAACTCATTGATAAACAGTTGCGCTTTTTCGTAACTGCACGACAGGACAAAATGCACATGATTGGACATCAGGATAAAAACCAGAATATCAACATGCAGCACGGCGCAAAGAATTGCCACCAAATTCATTCCCATTTTATAATCTTCGTCATCTTTGAACCATATCGTAGTTTCCAGATGATCGGTAGTGACCAGATAAAAATCCGGCCTATTCTCACTGAAATCCATATCTTTATATTTTATCGGTTACAGCGTCGAGTGGTACCAAGCCCGATGCCAATGGATATGTAGAGCATATCTGTTGCAATATAGTAATAA
>CAMNAD010000094.1 GCA_946530505.1 uncultured Bacteroidales bacterium | reverse complement strand
AAAGAAATGGGAATCAATAATAGTGACAGGACAAATAAGAAAACGCTACTTATCTTTTTCAGTTTCCTGTCACCAATCCACACACATACAACAGCAGCTACTACAAGGAGTGCAAAGAGTAGAAAAGTGATATCAACATCAATATAATGGAATGGCTGGCTATAATGTGACCAGTGGGCTATGAATCTACCAAGAGAGATAAGCTCCAAAATTATAACATACAGTGCAGGTACCCCCCAAAGTAATGTGGTACATACAGGCAAAACAATGCTATATGCTCTTTTATCAATCATTTCCACAAAGATAAACAATATGTTCACAAGAGGACCGTTTTTTAGTAAAAACACAACCAACCATTTTTGCTTTGTATAACAAAATGTTATATAATTGCATACAGAATAATAACAATTTGATAATGCAGACTACATCGACAAAAGTACAAACAGCGTTCAGATTTGAAAAAGAACTGATCAAGAGACTCAAGATCAAGGCAAAGAAAGAAAATCGAAGCCTCAATAACTACGTGGAAACCATTTTGATGGATGTCGTTTATGACGAGCCAAACGAAGAAACACTCTCTGCCATCAATGAGGTCAAAAGTGGCAAGACCTTGGAGCGTCTGAATATGGGGAACTTTGATGAAGCGGAGCTGTTCAAATAAAGTTACTGTCCCTATGGATTACATCTGCCACTACGATTCCCCGCTCGGGGGCATCACCTTAGGGAGCGACGGCGAGGCGTTGACCGGCCTCTGGTTCGACGGGCAGAAGTTCTTCGGGAACACGCTACAGCCACAGCACCGGGAGGCGGATCTGCCTGTCTTTCAGGAAACCCGCAGGTGGCTGGACGTTTATTTCAGTGGCAGGGAGCCGGGATTCACTCCGAAAATCCGCACGAGGGGCACTCCGTTCCGCATGGCCGTGTGGAAAACCCTGCTTACTATTCCCTATGGCAAAACCGTGACTTACGGAGAAATAGCCGCGCGCATCGCCGCTTCTTCGGAAGGCGGAAGGATGTCTGCGCAGGCGGTGGGCGGCGCAGTGGGGCACAACCCCATCTCCCTGATCATCCCCTGCCACCGCGTTTTGGGCGCAGATGGAAAACTCACGGGTTACGCCGGCGGCCTCGACAGAAAAAGCCGTCTTCTCCAGATGGAGAAAACGGCCGTATTCGGAAAAAGCGGCACCTTCCGCCCGCAGAATTTATAAAATTGTCAAAAACTGACAATCCGGCGGTGTAATTTTGCAGCGTAAACAAAAGAATTAGCTGCTATGAACACGAACACCGTAACCAACTCCGCACAACGCTCACACGGCAACACCGCCGGCACCGGCACAAACTGGCAGACCGCCGCCATCATCGTTGCGGCACTTGCAGCATGCCCCACGCTGGTCCTTGGCCTTATCCTGCCCTGCTTTTTCATCCTCGTTCCCATAATAGCGCTGATGATTTACGGAATCATCATAGCCGGAATACAACTATGCCAGGCATAGACGACTACAGCGACATCATCTCGCTGCCTCACCCGGAAATCCCCTATCATCCGCGTATGAGCATCAGGAAACGCGCGGCGCAATTCGCACCGTTCGCGGCGCTCTCCGGCCTTGCGGAACTCTACGAACAGACTCGCGAGGAGTCCGAAGAAAGGCTCAGCCGTTAGGGACCTACAGCCTTTCCTTAATATACTTCATCAGCAGCAGATGCGCCGGAGCGGCCATTCCTCCGTGGTCGAAACCGTCTTCCTCCAGAAAGACGATGTCCTTGTGCCCGGCCAGCTTCATCATCTCCACGAAATAAGCGTTCTCCTCGTAGCGGCGGTAGAGTTCGACATCGCGTCCTCCGGTAATGACAAGGAACGGAGGAGCATCCGGACGGATATGGTAGAGCGGAGCGAGTTCGTCGACCACCGGCCGGGTTGCGGGAATGCCCCGGGCGGCCCTCTCGGTAAAGTGAGTGATCATCTGCCCGCTGTAGGGAACGATAGCGGCCATAGAATCGGCATCAACCCCGTATTTCGCCAGATAGTGCTTGTCAAGGCCGAGCATGGCGACCAGATACCCCCCGGCAGAGTGGCCTGCAAGGCAGATTTTGGACGGGGAGCCGCCGTAGCGGGAGATATTCTTCGCCACCCAGGCGACGGCAGCGGCAGCATCGTCGATTATATCGACAACCTGCGCTTCGGGGTACAGGCGATATCCGGCCGCGACCACCACATAATCCTGCGCAAGCAGGGCCTCCGGAGTGTGCTTGGCGCCCTCCGTCAGGCCACCGCCGTGGAACCACACTATGACTGGACGGTCCGAGGCTTTCTTTACGTAACTCACATCCAGTTTGCAACGGGCGAACTCCTCCCTGTAGGGGATGTCCCTGTCTGTCCTGTATTTGCCACCGGCGAATACGGGCGCGACACAGAGCAGCGCCAGGACTGTCAGAACAATCTTTCTCATTTGCGACGGCCTTTCTTTTCGAGGTATTTTATGAGCATTTCCGGACGGTCTGTCTGGATTATCGATGTTCCGAGGTCGAGCAGGACTCCATAGACGCTGTCGGGATCCCCGCTTTCGAATGCGGCATTATCGTCGTATCCGCCGTTCAGGGAAGGCCAGAGGGTGTTGATCCAAAGCTTGGATCCGGATTCCACCACTCGTCTGCAGCAATCCTTGGCCACGTCGTCCAGCTTGCTGAAGCAGACTTCGTAAGCGAGGGGCACTTCGCCGGCTTCCATGTACTGGCGGAAAAGCTCGGCTCCACGCGTGGTCTGGATGTCGATGATAGGCATGTACATCATGTTGTGCTCATGCTCTCCGGTCTTTTCTTTCACTTCGGAGAGCATCTTCTTTCCCTTGATGAGGATCTGGTCCGTAACGCCGAGTTCTTCAGTAACGGCCAGCACGAGGTCGTAGAACTGGTAGCCCTGGTCAATATTGACCGAGATGCGGTCCTTGCAGACCTCCAGCGCCTCCTTGAGAGTGGGCATCTTGTACTTCGACTTCACCCCGTTCACATAGCGTAGGTTAAAACCTTTGAGCGAGTCCAGCGTCATCGTGGAGATAAGGCCCTTGCCGGTGGTAGTACGGTTGGCGGTGTCGTCGTGACTCAGCACCAGCACGCTGTCCTTGGTGAGCTTGAGGTCGAGTTCCACGATGTCCACGCCCATGCTGATGGCCGATTCGATGGCGGGGATGGAGTTCTCGGGATAATTGCGCCAGTCGCCGCGGTGAGCCACCACAACTACGTATTTTGATGACGGGTCGTGCATCGCCGCCACAACCTTTTCGGCCTTGTTCGCATACTTCGGGCTGCAGGAAGACAGCAGGGCGAGAAGGCCCAGAAGAATAAATACGGTCTTTTTCATTGTTCTTCGAGATTGTTCAGAGATTCATATTTGTTGCGTTCCGCCTCTTCGAGTATGCGGGCGCGGGTCGACTTGAAAAGCCTGTAGCAGAAATAGATAAGAGCTATGGTAATGAGCCCGGACCAGGCGACATCCAGTTCAGAAGAGAAGGCGAGGGTGTCGTAGATGCCGTGCAGCAGCACCGGAACGAGCCAGACCTTAAGACGGTCCAAGCCAGATGTCCTGTGCCACTCGAAATGATTCTTCGAGTAGTAATAGCCCATCGCTATCGCGAAGGCGAAATGCCCCGGAACAGCAAACAGGGCACGGGTCGTACTCACATAGAACCAAGCGGCGCCCGACGACAATACATACATCAGATTCTCGACGCAGGCGAAGCCCAGGCCGACCGCGGCGGCATAGACCATTCCGTCGTAGCGCTCGTCGAACTCCCTGCAGTTCCGCAACAGCAGCCAGAGCATGAACAACTTGGCGCTTTCTTCCGGAATCGCCGCGCCGAAAAAGGAGACCTTTACCGCCTCCAGCAGCGTTTTCGGTTCATTCACATAGAGGCCCATATTCAGCAGCGGCCCGGAAATGAGGGTGGATACGAAAACCGAAATGGCACCATAGAGAAAGCCCTTCCATATCAAGCGTTTGGGTTCAGGATTGAAATCCTTGCTATACACGTAATACAGAAGAAGTAGTCCCGGAACGACCGCCGCGGCAAAAACTATCCACATAAGCACAAGGACCTTCGGAATTGCCGGAGGTCCTTACAAAGATAGTGTATTTTCGGCAATAACCGCTACTTGCGTTCTTTCAGACTGGCATACCAGTTCTGCAGCACATAGAACGCCGACTTTCTTTCTCCCTTGTCGGAGATGACACCCTTGCGGTTGAAGTCGTCCTGGATGCCGTTCAAGGCCCGACGGGGGGAGCGGAAGTCTTTAAGCACCCAGGGGGTTGTGCCGGCGAAACCGGGCATCCTTTCCACCATCATGCGAATATTGTGCTCATAGCATTCGGCCATGTATTCCTCGGTAAAACGTTCGTAAACATCGCCGTGATTGCCGTAGAGGGCACCTGCACCGAATTCGGAGATGAACACCGGCTTCTTGCGGTCAAAAGTCCAGGAAGTTGCATCGCAATCCTCCCAGGACTTGCTGCTGTACCATCCGACATACTGGTTGAAGGATATCAGATCGGTGTAATCCAGCAGAGGATCGTCCACTGTGAAAACACCCTTGGACACACGAGCCTTCTCCATCGCCGCACTCACGAGACGCGTAGGATCCATCTCGCGGGCACGGGCGATCAGTTTCGAGAGGAATTCGGTACGGGCGGGCGAGATGGGAGTCTCGTTCGCGACAGACCAGATGACGACATTCGCGCGGTTGATGTCGCGGGTTATCATCTCCTCCAACTGTTGTTTTGCATTCGCGAAGGTGGCCGGATTGTTCCAGGAGATGGTCCAGTAGACCGGAATCTCGGACCACACCAGCAGCCCCATCTCTTCGGCTATGCGCACCATATCCTCGTTATGGGGATAGTGTGCGAGGCGAACGAAGTTGCAGCCCAGTTCCCTGGCATATTCCAACAGGGCACGGCACTCCGCGGCACTCGTAATGCGGCGGCTTGCTCCAATGGACTCCTCGTGGATGGATACTCCCCGCAGGAATACGGGACTGCCGTTCAACAGTATTTTGTCGCCGGAGGTTTCGATGGTGCGGAAACCTATGCGGTCGCCGATGGATTCACTCCCGGTACTGATGGTTACATCATAGAGCCGGGGAGATTCGGGGGACCATAGTTGCGGCGCGGCCACCGCCTCGAAACTCGCACGGCCGGAGGCGTCCGCCACCGCATCCACGCATACTCCGAGTTCGGGGATGCTTACCTTTACTGCTCCGTTTGCCGCTTCCGGACCGTCCAATTGGACATGACCGAAAATCTTGTGCTTTGCCGGACGGCCCTTGCGCACCTTTCCAACCACCGCCCTGTCCAACAGAACGGAATAATCCCGGATAAAGGTAGCAGGCATCTCCACAAGACGCACGCTACGGGTAATTCCGCCGTAATTCCACCAGTCGCTGTTGTCGGTGGGCACTCCGTCTTTCTTGCGGGTGTTGTCCACCAGTACGACCAGGGAGTTCGTCCCCTTGCGGATCCGGCCCGTAACCTCGACATTGAAGGGTGTGAAACCACCCTCGTGGCGCGCCAGGCGCTTGCCGTTGACAGCTACTATCGCCGTGTGATTGACCGCTCCGAAATAGATGAAGTAGCGCTTGCCGGGCACGGGATCGGCCTCGAACTTCGTCCGGTACCAGATGCAACCCTCATAATAATACATTTTCTCGAACTGGGTGTTCCAGTCACCGGGAACGTGGATGTCGTACGCGCGGTCGAAACTATACTCGACGAGTTTGGTGCGGTCGTTGTCGAAACTGTCATCCGCAAAGAAGGATGCGGCATCGGAATGGGGCACCTGATGGTAG
>CAMNAD010000093.1 GCA_946530505.1 uncultured Bacteroidales bacterium | reverse complement strand
CCGGTGCGGTTCCTCAGATATGCAAGCCATTTGCCGTCGGGAGACACGCTGGGCTGGAAGCATACCTGACCCTCGGGAGTGATGCGCTTCTCCTTGGTATCCGTAGAGAAAGTGAAGGTCTGGTCCTTCTTGTTCGCGAGTTCGCGCTTGTAGATGGCCCACTCTCCGCCACGCTCGGATGCGTAGTAGATACTGCGTCCTCCGTCGCCGAACGCTACTCCACGCTCAGCCTCGGGAGTGTCGGTAATGCGGCGGGTATCCCCGAGTTCCAGAGGAGTGACGAACACGTCGCCGTGGGAGACGACCGCGATTTCCTTTCCGTTGGGAGATGCGGCGAATCCAGTGATGCCGCCGGTCGTCACACGGTATGTATGCTCACGTTCGAACTTGTCTTTCTTTATGCTTATGGCGAGTTTTGCAGGAGCCTGCCCGTCCTTCTGGGTGTAAAGGTCCCCGTTCCATGAGTAGCAGAGAACGCCGTTGCCGCTGATGCTGAGATAGCGGACAGGATTCTTTTCGAAAGATGTCACGCGCACGGGTGCGGCACCGTTGATGTCAGATTTCCATACATTTGCATCTCCCGCCCAGCCATTGGACTGCACGGGTGTCTCGCTCTGCTCGCTCAGATAATAATAGTGGATTCCGTCCGGGGCGAACACCGGGCACTTGTCCTCTCCGATAAAAGAAGTAAGTTTGGTGTAGGCGCCGTTCTGGAGTTTCCAGATATTGTGCGCTGCGGAAGATGTATGATGCTTGCGGTAGGGATCTTCCGGAGTTACATAGTCTTCATAGATGATGGTGCCTTCCGCATTGATGTCCGCGGCCCAGGCCTCGGTGGTAGCGATGCGCTTGGGTACGGGCAGTTTTCCGGGCTCGGCAGCCAGGGCTTCTTCGAAATCTATGCTGTATAGATTCTTGTCGCCAGGAAAAGCACTTGAACTAGCAAGTTCCTGATAATAAGCGGAGAAGATAATCTTTCCGTCCTTGCTCACCGCTAATGGAGCCTGCGCTCCGCCATAGTCCGTCAGGCGCTTGGGGCGTCCGCCTTCGGCAGATACAGCCCAAAGGTCTTTCTGGCCTTCGCGATAGGATGCAAAGATCACATACTTGCCGTCCGGACTCCAGCGGGGCTCTGTGTCATGGGCGGGATTCGTGGTGAGCTGGACAGCCTCGCCGCCCTTGGCAGGCACGAGCCAGATATCGCCCTGGTACACGAATGCCACTGTGTTTCCGTCCGGGGAAATGGCATTCTGACGAAGCCATCGGGGAGTTTCATTTGCAAGCGCCGTGGCGCAGAAAACGGCAGCGACTGCTGCGAGTAGGACCTTCTTCATATTGTTTGTTTAGTTTATTGTCGTTGACGGTAAAACTACTAATTTGTCAAATGTACGAAAAATCCCTGCAAAATCCTATCTTTGCAATCAAATGAACTCTTCAGTACGCCTCATTGTCCTCAATTCCACCAAAATTGGAGAGAACTCCCTGGTGCTGCACTGCCTGTGCCGGGAGATGGGCAGGCGCAGCTTCATCGTTACGGTGCGTAAAGGAGGTTCCCGCGCGATGTTCCTGCCGCTCAACATCCTGGATGCTGAAGTGATCGAGAACCGGAAGTCGGATCTTTGGAGGCTGCGGGGCATTTCCGCCGTTCATCCCTTGAACGGAATCCGTTCGGATTTCGACAAGAACGCTATTTCGCTGTTCATGAGCGAGGTGCTATGGCGCGCCGTGCAGGACGGAGCAGCCGAAGAGGGGCTATACGACTGGTGCGAACGGTCTGTGCTTACCCTGGACGCCCTGGAAGGGGATTTCGCGAATTATCACCTGCGCTTTCTGATGGAACTTGCCGGCGCCCTGGGCTTTTCTCCCTCCTTCGACGGCCTCGCGCCGTTCGCCGAAGAGAATCTGGGCGAAATCCGGGACCTGCTCTCCGCAGACTGGCCGGCATTTATGGTTTACCCCCTGAACGGCACCCGCCGCGGAGCCATCGCCAAGTCCCTGCTCCGCTACCTATCCTCCCACCTCGAAATCCCCCTCAACATCCGCTCCCTTACGGTGCTGGAAGAATTGTACCGATAAAAACCGTCTGGCACATTCGCACCAGACGGTTTGTTGTAACTTGCTGAGAATCAGCGTAGGCAGAAGAAGCCTAGCTGAGGTCGGCGCGGGCCATGGCGTCCTTGTAGTACTTCTGGTTCACGAAGACGTCTTCCTTGTAAGGATTGATGTGACGCTTCTTCGACACGGCGATGATGTAGCAGATGGCGATGATGTTGGTGATGAGCGCAAGGGCGCTGATGACTGTCATCATCGTAGGATTCGCAGCGACAACAGAAGGATCCACGGTGGTGCCTACGACTGCTGCTTCTCCGCCGGCAACCTCATAAAGTTTGCTGATGGTGTCCACTCCCTCGGGATAGAGCACGGGCAGGGTTGCCCAGCTGAACCACTGCTGACCGTTCTTGAAGGTCTCCTGGAAGAGAGGGAATACCTGTGCGAACATGCACCAGATTGCCAGAGTGTTTGCACGGTTCTGGATCCATCCGCCGCGGTTCCAGCAGAGAGCCGCCACGGTAGGAGCAAGAAGCAGGGCGATGCCGCAGTACCAGCTGTGGGTAGGGAGGCAGTTATAGGTGTATGCGAAGTTCCAGATGTCGTAGATTACGATGTATACCCAGGTCATGTCGGCCCACACCATATCTTTCTTGTCCTTGGAAGGGTACACGTTCCACCACGCGGTCATACACATGATATTGATAAGACCGGCCACGCCGTTCATCACATTGTGCCAGCCACCATACTGCCATACGCCTTCGGAGGTAAGCCACCATTTGTTCCATCCCATTACCGCGGACTCGAAGTCGGATACGCAGGCGATGAGGATGTTGATGCCCACGATGATGAAGGGGAAGGGTTTGAACCAGTGCTTTGCACCTATGCCCCATTTGTATTTGATCATCATGAAACCGATGCACCCTGCCGTGGCAGCATACAGTTTCGCATAGTGGAACCAGCCCTGCATGTAGATGTGGGTCTGATTCTGAAGAGCCCACTGTGCTCCGCTGCGTACACCGAGCCAAATAGCGATGAAGTAGGCTGTCAGCGCCAGAGGTATTGCAAGGAAAGTGATGATGCCGCCGAACTTGGTGCGACGGGCGAATTCATTGAAGAGAATGAGGCCGACGAGAACGACCAGAAGCATTCCCCACTGAGAAAGGGCATGTGCCCCGTAAACTTGGAAAAACATAATATAAGGTTTAAGTTAAACTTGGTTTTCTGACAAAGGCCCACACTGCCCAGACTGCAGTGAGTACCAGCGACATGGGCACTCCGACGGTGAGCATTTCGCGCAGCATCACCGCGCCTCCTCCCACCTGGTCGAGGGCCGTGAAAAACGGGAAACGCCAGGTAAGTTCGCCGTTTATTATATGGTCCACTATCAGCATGATACTGCCGCCCCAGAGCATCTTCTCCAATGCAGGGAGGTTGTGCATCAGCGGAGCCTTCGATGCGGCCACTTTGCCGCTGTTTGCTTTTCTATAGGCGCTGGTG
Source organism: uncultured Bacteroidales bacterium (assembly GCA_946530505.1). Lineage (GTDB taxonomy): Bacteria > Bacteroidota > Bacteroidia > Bacteroidales > UBA932 > Cryptobacteroides. Next base: position 2,341 of record CAMNAD010000093.1, on the reverse strand, counting down.
GCAATCGCCTGGACCAGCGGAACAATGAAACAAGACATATCTGTAATGATTTAATCCGGTACTACTATTTCTTTTATTTCCACTTCATTGCCGCGAAGCAGCCAGGTCTCCCCGCTCCCGCAATGGGGGCAGGTCTTTCCGTTGGCGACCGTTGCGTACTCCTTGCCGCAGGCATCGCAGTGCGTAACGGCCGGAATGGTGTTTATCCGAAGTTCGCTGCCTGCAAGCAACTCTTCTCTGTCGGCGGCCCAGCGCCAGCAGTCGGTAAGATATTCGGGCACTATGGTCGAGACTTCCCCTATATTCATCACTACGGCGGTCACTTTCTGCACACCATTCTCGGCGGCTGCCTGCTTGACGTCGCGGATGATATAGAAAACTATCCCGAGTTCGTGCATGGATTATTTCTTCTTGCTGAAAAGAATCTTCCCCGTACGTTTGACCATGTAAGGCAGGATGCCGCCGAACTTGTCCTCGGAGGTGCGCATGACGCTGGCCTCGGGATGCTCGCGGTGCAGATGGATGGCGTCGAAACCGCATTTGGTGGTGCAGATGCCGCAGCCTATACATTTGTTCTCATCCACCACGGACGCGCCGCAGCCGAGGCAACGCGCCGTTTCCTTGCGCACCTGTTCCTCGGTAAGCGTGCCGTGGTACTCGTCGAACTTGCTCTTTACAGGCACGACTCCGGGATCCTGGCGGGAACCGTTGTCATAGCTCTCTACCACTATATCCTGCTTGTCGAGCTCGATGAAGTCGCGGCGGTTACGGCCTATGGTCATGTGGCCATGCTGCACGAAGCGGTGCAGGCTCTCCGCGGCCTCCTTGCCGGCGGCAATAGCATCGATTGCGAACTTGGGGCCGGTAAAGCAGTCGCCGCCCACGAAGATGTCGGGCTCGGCAGTCTGGTAAGTGAGCTTGTCCGCCACGGGATAAACGCCGCGGAAGAATTCCACCCTGGTATCTTTCAGCAAGTCCTTGAGTATCACCGTCTGGCCGATGGCAAAGATTACCAGGTCGGCGTCGAGGGTGACGAGTTCGTTCTCGTCATATTCCGGAGCGAACTTGTGCTCGGCGTTGAACACGGACGTGCACTTCTTGAAGACGATGCCTGTCACCTTGTCGGAACCAAGCACTTCTTTCGGGCCCCAGCCGGGATTCAGCACCACGCCGTCCTCGCGGGCCTCGGTGCGTTCCTCGAGCGATGCGGGCATAATATCCTCAGTTTCGAGCGAAAGCATCGTAACCTCGGAAGCACCGCTGCGCATTGCAACGCGGGCGGCATCTATGGCCACATTTCCTCCACCCACAACCACTACCTTGCCGCTTACCTTCACCTTGCCGCAATTGGCATCGTGCAGGAAGTCGATGGCGGTGGTGGTGCCGGGCAGAGTCTCGCCGGGGATGCCGGGCAAACGTCCGCCCTGGCAGCCGATGGCCACGTAGAAACCTTTGTATCCCTCTTCGCGGAGGCCTGCGATGGTAACATCCTTGCCTACCTCCACTCCGGTGCGTATTTCTACACCGATCTCCCGCATAATATCAATCTCGGCCTTGATCACGTCCTTGCCGAGCTTATATGAAGGGATGCCGTAGCGGAGCATTCCGCCGGGCTCCTCGTTGCGTTCGAAGACGGTGGGTTTGTATCCCATGGTGGCCAGATAGTAGGCGCAGCTGAGGCCTGCCGGGCCGCCGCCGATGATGGCTATCTTCTCTTCCCAGCGGTCCTGCACGTTGGAGCAGATGTTCACCTCGGGGATGAAGCGGGTTTCGGGGTTCATGTCCTGCTCTGCAAGGAACTTCTTGACCGCATCGATGGCCACGGCGCGGTCGATGGTGCCGCGCGTGCAGGCATCCTCGCAGCGGCGGTTGCAGATGCGTCCGCAAACCGCCGGGAAGGGATTCTCGCGCTTGATGAGTTCGAGGGCCTCGCGGTACTTGCCTTCGGCAGCCTTCTTGAGATATCCCTGCACAGCGATGTGCGCGGGGCAGGCGGTCTTGCAGGGGGATGTCCCCGTAGGATAACAATTGATGCGGTTGCGATCGCGGTAGTCCTCGTTCCACTTGTGCGGGCCCCACCACGATGCATCCGGCAGTTCCTGCTTGGGATAGGTCTGTTCCCCGTGCTTGGTGCAGAGTTTCTGGCCGAGTTTGACGGCTCCTGCCGGGCAGTATTCCACGCAGCGTCCGCAAGCCACGCAGTTCTTCGGATCCACCTTTGCGACATAGGCGCTGCGGCTCATGTTGGGGGTATTGAAGAGTTGGGAGGTGCGGAGCGCGTTGCATATCTTGACGTTGCAGTTGCAGATGGCGAAGATCTTGCCCTCGCCGTCGATGTTGG
>CAMNAD010000092.1 GCA_946530505.1 uncultured Bacteroidales bacterium | reverse complement strand
GGTTCGGTGTAGGTCACACGCCCCATGAGAGTGCTGCTCTTCTGGTTCGACTTGATGTCCTGGTCGATGGTTGACTTGACCCCGAGGGTGCTGGTCTCGGACCAGTTGATGGAATTCAAGTCGTTGTTGCTGAAGGAGTAACGTCCCATGACGGTAAGCGTCCTGCCAGGTATTCCAAGGCGCTGGCGGAATAGCAGGAACCCGCTGGTGGTCACGTTCTTGTTGCTGCCGGACTGGAGATTGTCGGAGTTGGTGAGAAGGTCGGTGCCGCTCTTGGAAAGGGAGTCGGCATAGCGTGAGGTCTCGTTCTTCTGCGTATAATCGCCCCCGCCGAAATTGATGCGGGGCTCGAAGAGAATGGAAGTGTTCGGGCTGAATTTGTGGTCCACCCGGATGCCTATGCGGTGCCCGTTGGTGCGGGTAAGGCTGGAGCCCTCGGAACGGTCTATGAGATTGTAGTCGTCGTTCACATAGGTGGTCTTGTCACTGCTCTCCATCACATCCTTGCCGGTATGGTTGAAGAGGTAGTTGGAGCTGAGGTCCATGTCGCCGTCGAGCAGTGTCCAGGCGCCGTTCGCACCTGCCATGTAGGAGGTGGTGATGCCGTTGTTGCCTCCCCATCCGCCCTGGCCGCGTCCCATGCCGCCGCCGCGCATGTTGCCCATCATGGAGCCTGCGAGGTCGTTGAAACCGCGGTTGTTGGTGTTGTTTCCATTCAGAATCAGGCTGAGCTGCCGTTCCTTTGTGAAACTCCCGAGGAATGCCGCACCCTGATAACGCCAGTCGGGATCGATGGCATTGTCCGCAGGCACGTCGCGGCCGCCTCCGGCCATAATATTGCCGAAGGCGCCCTTCATCATTCCGGGCTTGATGTCAAGGTCTATCACTTTTTCCTCTTCACCGTCGTCTATGCCGGTGAATTCAGCCTGCTCACTCTTTTTGTTGATAACCTTCAGTTTGTTGACTATCTTGGCAGGGATGTTTTTCGAGGCCAGCTGGGGGTCATCGAGGAAGAAGGTCTTGCCGTCGATGGTGATCTTTGTGATGGATTCTCCGTTCACGGTAATGGATCCGTCCTCGCTGACTTCCACGCCGGGGAGCTTTTTGAGGAGGTCCTCCAGCATGTCGTTCTCGGTGGTCTTGAACGAGTTGGCATTGTATTCAAGGGTATCCTTCTTCACCACGATGGGATTGCCTACCGCGGAAACGCTTGCGGCATCCAGCATCTGCTTGTCCGGTTCCATATTCACCTTGCCGAGGTTGACGTCCGCCTCCACCTTGATGGTCTTCTCCCAGGTCTTGTATCCTAGGAGCTCGGCCCTGAATAAATAAGTGCCGCGCTTCACCTTTGCCAGAGTGACCTCACCGGTGTCGCCGCTGAGATTGTAATAATCCGGTTTTTTGGCTCCGTCACGGGTAAGGGAAACGGTCGCAAAAGGAACCGCGTCGCCATTGGATGAGTCCAGCAGCACCGCGGTCACTTTATTCTGGGCTGCCAGTCCGGCGGCGGAAAGCAGGCCGGACAGCAGGATAATCATTCTCAAAATCTTCTTCATACGGGGAGTTAGATGCGCATGCGCGCGAAAAGTTTATTTCACCCTGTCGGGATTTTGCGAAATAAATTTCTCCCAGGAGGACGCTCCCCCCTTCCCGGGGGATGTGAGAGGGCTCTTCAGCTGGTAGTAATGACACATGGCAATCGCAAGTGCGTCGGTAGCATCGAGATACTTGCTCTCGATGTTGATGCCCAGCGTGCGTTCCACCATCAGTGCAACCTGCTCCTTGGAGGCCGCGCCATTGCCGCAAATGACCATCTTGGCCTTGCGGGGGGCATATTCACACACGTTTACCCCATGGGAGATGGCCGCTATCATCGCGCTGCCCTGCGCACGGCCCAGCTTCAGGATGACCTGGGCGTTCTTGCCGTAGAAAGGAGATTCTATGGCCATATCGGTGGGGTGATGCAGTTCGCAGAGGGCGGATACCTTGGTGTAGATGCACTCCAGTTTGTCGTAAGGGTCCGCTATCTTGCGCAGGTCCAGCACGCCCATATCCACATACGAAGGGCGGCCGGCCTCATCGACACGCACGATCCCGAAACCAAGCAGATTGGTTCCGGGATCGATGCCGAGTATAGTGCGTGCGCTAGTCAATGATGTCGAAGCCTGTGTAGGGACGCAGTACTTCGGGGATCACGATTCCTTCCGGGGTCTGGTTGTCCTCGAGGAGGGCGGCGACCACGCGCGGAAGCGCCAGGGAAGAACCGTTGAGAGTGTGCGCAAGCTGAATCCTGCCGTTCTCGTCGCGATAACGCAGATGAAGCCTGTTGGCCTGGAAGGATTCGAAGTTGGAAACCGAAGAAATCTCCAGCCAGCGGCCCTGTGCGGCACTCCAGAGTTCGAAATCGTAGGTGATTGCGGAGGTGAAGGACATGTCGCCGCCGCAGAGCCTCAGGATATGATACTTGAGGCCGAGTTTCTGCACGAGTCCCTCCACATGGGCGATCATCTCGTCGAGGGCCTTGTAGGAATCCTCGGGCTTCTCCACGCGTACGATTTCCACCTTGTCGAACTGATGCAGGCGGTTGAGTCCGCGTACGTCCTTGCCATAGGATCCGGCCTCGCGGCGGAAGCAGGGAGTGTAGGCGGTCAGCTTCTGCGGAAGCTGGTCGTTATTCAGGATCACGTCGCGGAAGATGTTGGTGACAGGCACCTCAGCGGTGGGCACGAGGTAGAAATTGTCGAGACCGACATAGTACATCTGGGCCTCCTTGTCCGGGAGCTGGCCGGTGCCGAAGCCGGAAGCGGCGTTCACCACCACGGGAGGTTCGGTTTCCTGATATCCGGCCTTCGTATTCTCGTCAAGGAAGAAGTTGATGAGGGCCCTCTGCAGGCGCGCGCCTTTTCCTTTATATACAGGGAAACCTGCGCCGGTGATCTTCACGCCGAGGTCGAAATCGATGATGTCATACTTCTTTGCAAGTTCCCAGTGAGGGAGCGCGCCTTCGGGGAGTTTGACCTCGGGACCGCCTTCCTTGACCACCAGATTGTCGGCTGCGTCCTTTCCTTCGGGGACGAGACTGCAAGGGGTGTTAGGCAGGAGCACGAGCTGATTCTCAAGTTCGGATGCGACCTGCTCGCCCTGTGCGAGGAGCTCCGCGCTCTTCTGCTTGAGAGCAGCCACTGCGGCTTTTGCAGCCTCTGCGGCATCCTTGAGGCCCTGTTTCATCAGACCGCCGATTTCGGCAGCCTTCTTTTTCTGCTCGGAGAGGAGAGCATCGCTCTCCACCTGGAGGGCGCGGCGCTTCTCGTCGAGTTCGAGCACTTTTTCGACTATGGGTCTTGCGTCGAAATTTTTAACCCTCAAGCGGTCGATAACTGCCTGAGGGTCATCACGTAGCGATTTCAGTGTCAGCATTTGATTAATTCTCAAAAGGAATTACTGAAACGTAGGATTTATCTTCTCTCTTGCGGGTGAACTTAACGGTTCCATCTACAAGAGCATAGAGAGTGTGGTCCTTGCCCATGCCGACGTTCTTGTCGGGATTGTGCACGGTGCCGCGCTGGCGTACGATGATGTTGCCGGCCTTAACGACTTCGCCGCCGAACTTCTTGAGGCCGAGACGTTTGCTATGCGACTCACGACCGTTCTTGGAACTTGATTGACCTTTTTTGTGTGCCATAATGCTTAAGCGATTTCGTTAATTTTGATCTTGGTAAGTTTCTGGCGATGACCGTTCAGCGTCTGGAAGCCCTTGCGACGGATCTTCTTGAACACGAGAACTTTGTCTGCCTTTACATCGTCTGCGATCACGGTTGCCTTGACAACTGCGCCTTTAACGTAGGGAGCACCGACTTTGACCTTGCCCTCAGCGTCTACGAGGAGCACTTTGTCAAACTCTACTTCTGAATCCTTGGCCTGAGGAAGGCGGGGTACGAAAATCTCGTTTCCGGCCTCAACCTTGAACTGGCTGCCTGCAATGTCTACAATTGCGTACATAAAATAAAAAACTTTTTAAAGTTTTGGCTGCAAGCGGCTGCTCTCGGGAGCAGCTCTTAATACGTAGCTCGACAGTCTTCTGAAAAATCGGACTGCAAAAGTAGCAATTTTTCGCTATTCTGCAAAATAATTTATTATTTTTGCCTTGAAAACAAAGTTGTTACGTAATGGATACCGCGTTCATATATTACAAACCCGTCACAGGCAAGAGCAATATCGGCCGCCGCAGCGAGCAGACTGTTATCGCCAACATGCTGGAGCAGGGCGAGAACATAGCCATTTACGAGCCGGCCAAGACAGGCAAGAAGTCGCTGATGCAGCAGACTTTCCTGAACATGCGCATCTCCGGCAAGAACTTCAGCACGGCAGAGGTCCCGATGCTGCAGATACGCAGTACGGAGGAATTCCTGCTGGCACTGGGATCAGCAGTCATACACTCCCAGGCTACAACCCCGGACGAATATCAGAGCATAGTGCAGGGATGTCTTCCTGACACTCACTTTGTGTTCGACCAGGCACAGTATGCTACGAGCGACACCATTCTGTCGCTTAACTGGAGTGTGGACGAAAACGACATCCGTTCCATGCTCTGCCTGCCCTGGCGCCTCGCCGCAGTATCAGGACGCAAGATTTATGTCATACTCGAAGAATTCCAGAACATCACCTTCCTCGAGGGTTGGGAGAAGCTCATGAAGATCTTCGAGGAGGTGGTGCGCACCAACCAGAGCGGGCTCTGCAACTTCATCTTCCTCGGCTCCGCCGTGAACGCGATGAAGTATCTCTTCGAAGAAAAAGTCTACTTTCACAGACACGTGAGCCGCGTGAGCATTGGCGAAATAGAATCACGCGAGATCACCGACCATATAGTGAGAGGATTTCTCACCAGCGGCAAGGTCATCGACCGCGACCTCATGATGAGCGTGTGCAAGCGCTTCCGGAACAATATCTGGTACATCAACCACTTCGCATCCATCTGCGACCATCTCACCAAGGGATACATCACCGACGCCACCCTCCAGGAGGCGCTGGATATGCTCATCTCCATCCACGAACCCCGCTTCAAGGATATGGTCTCCGACCTGACCGGATTCCAGGTCTCGCTGCTGCAGGCCACCCTGGACGGGTGCAAGCGCTTCAGTTCGGCCGAGGTCATCGAGCGCTACCACCTGCATTCATCGGCCAACGTCCGGCGGCTCAAAGACGCCCTCTGCAAGAAGGAAATCATCACATTCAATGAAAACGACGACCCGGTAGTGCTCGACCCCCTGTTCGAGTACTGGCTCAGAAAGTATTTCTTCAAGATGAAAGACGAATGAAAAAGAGAATTGCAGTTCTTACCGGAGCGGGCGTGAGCGCCGAGTCCGGGCTCGGGACCTACCGCGACAACGGCGGGCTCTGGGACAATTACGACCCCATGGAGGTCGCCTCCATCGAAGGATGGTACCGCGACCGCTCCAAGGTGCTGGAGTTCTACAACATGCAGCGCGAGCACCTCAAGGCCGCCCGCCCCAACGAAGCCCACCTGGCCATAGCGGCCCTGGAGAAGGATTACATAGTGGATGTGATTACGCAGAACGTGGACAACCTGCACGAGAGGGCCGGCAGCACGCACGTGGTGCATCTCCACGGAGAGGCCACCAAGGTGAGGCCGGAGAACAGCTACAACGACGAGGACGGATTCAGCGAGAAGCAGGTCTTCGACGTGGGATACGATGCCGTGCACCTCGGCGACAAGGCCCCGAACGGAGTGCAGCTTCGCCCGCACATAGTGTTTTTCGGCGAGGCCGTTCCCAAGATGGAGCAGGCCATCGACCTGGTCTCCAAGGCGGACATAGTGCTGATTGTGGGCACCTCGCTGCAGGTCTATCCTGCCGCCGGGCTCTACCGTTACGCTTCTCCC
>CAMNAD010000091.1 GCA_946530505.1 uncultured Bacteroidales bacterium | reverse complement strand
CTTCCGCGGCGGCGGCTACTCCGCACACTTCGTGACCCGCGGCGGCATGCCTATGACAATGATGCGTCTGAACCTCGTGGACGGCCTCGGCCCCGTGCTGCAGATCGCAGAGGGATGGACCGCCGAACTCCCGAAGGACATGCACGACATTCTCGACAAGCGTACCGATCCCACCTGGCCTACCACCTGGTTCGTACCTCGCCTCGACGAGCGCAAGGACTGCTTCAAGGATGTGTACAGCGTGATGAACAACTGGGGTGCGAACCACGGCGCCATCGCCTACGGCCACATCGGAGCGGATCTCATCACCCTCGCTTCCATTCTGAGGATTCCCGTCAGCATGCACAACGTGCCGGAAAGCAAGATTTTCCGCCCTGCAGCATGGAATGCCTTCGGCATGGACAAAGAAGGAGCCGACTACCGCGCCTGCGCCAACTTCGGGCCTATTTACAAGTAGGCGGCGCTTACTTGTAGATAGGCCCGTTGGGCCTCTCAACCCCCTGCACCCCCTGCAGGGGGATTTTTTTCGCTTCGCGACGGGCAGAAGCCCGCTCGTCGCAAGCTCCGATTGCGCGTGCCGGCCGTGGAGGCAAGAGCCTGAATATAAGTACTTTAGTATCTAACTCAACATCAACAACTTGGCTCCACGGCTAATATTCTTGGCTGGCAAACACGCCTAATCCCTGCAGAAGTTCAAGAACGTCCGGAACGCCTGATATGCAGATATTTCTCAAGCTGGTGCGGCGATGCCTTTGTACTGATCCACAGATCATTGAATAACTCAGCCTGCTCCGGCAATGGGAGACCTAGCACATCCTTGGGATTCTTGAAACCATATTTTGATATAAGCGTATTGCTTATTCGTGCATAAATACGGTCGCTGCCCGGGTCATAGTCCTCTTTGATATCGTGTTCGCTGCCCTGATTTGACGCAAAAGCCAGACATGCTTTTTCATACGAACCATAGAGTTCCTCCGTAGCATTGTAGTCAATGCAACTATAGGTATAGAGGATGTAGTCGGTAAGTTGATCCATCTCTTTCTTGCAAAGGCCGGCATATAATCTGTCAAGCATGGCATAATTCAGATGCCTGTCCTTTTTCCTCAATGCCGACACTTCTTTCAAAGCCCTCCTGAGTCGCATTGACGCCTCTCTCAACACTATTTCTTCAGAAAAGGGATGGCGGCTCACAGCATAGGCAAGCAGATTCCATTTATAATCTTCTGCCCTGGCAACAAGTTTTTTCTCCACCGCATTGTTATTTACATACGAAAGGTTGGTCCGGACAGCCTTGTCACCACGTTTCACAGCACAGCCGAATGACTTTTCGAAAAGTGATCCGCTACGGGACGTGCTGGAATTGAACAGGCGTGAATAGCTTTTATTCACTTCCTGAATGAAGGGAGCAACCTCTGCCCTGGATGTTGCCATGAGCGATAAATGGGTGTGATCCACCATCGGACTTACGGCAAGCACGGTAACGCCTTTATTCCTGGACAGGGTGCACAACAATGTAAGATAGACGATATAATCTCGTGATGTATAAAAAAGCAGCCCCCTGTCGGCGGTTCGTTGATAAATATGCAGGGCTGTCTTCTCTTTCACAAATCTCCCCTTCATAATAGATGGGCGAAGGGCTAGTCCTCCGCTTTTGCAAATAAAGTGAATAAGCGCTGTATTTGCAAATTTTTTTGAGTTTTAGAGAATGGTATCCGAGTGTGGGGAGCAAAGGGAACTTGGCGGCACCGTGGAGGGATATTACTAATTATCAACAGGTTACGCAAAATGATCTCCGTTCTATTACGGAGATCATTTCATGTAAAGATTTACTAATCAACGCTTTATCTCCACGCCAACCTCCTCGAGGGAAAACCACTTTCTTGGGGCAGAAGGAAGGCAGTGCTATTTGTCAAGCAGGGTTTAACTACTATCTGTGTGTTTTCACTTTCCCGGAGCCGTTGACTTTGCTGGCAACGCTGGCGACATTGCCATAAAGGTCCACATCGCCGCTGCCATTGACCTTGGCCGTAGCCTCCCCGACTTCCCGGCAAACAAGTTTCACATCGCCACTGCCGTTTATCTTGACATCTGCAGAAGATGCGGTCAGGGCATTCACCTCGATATCGCCTGAACCGTTTATATGGGAGAGGAGATTCCTGCATTCGATAGCGTCGGCTTCAAAGTCGCCGCTGCCATTCATAGCAACAGAGAAGTCTCCGGCAGAGCGAAGGATATCTTCGATTTTGAAGTCTCCAGAGCCGTTGATTTTGACGGAATTCAATTCCGGGGAACTCACCGTAACAACTGTCTTCCCCTTGCTGCTGTAACCGTAGCCGCGCTTCACACCCACGTTCAGAATACCGTCTTTGACCTCGATTTCGAAAATGTCGATTAGGTTTTCGTCGGCGGCAAGGACAATCTTCTGCGGCCCCTGGCTGAATACTACATCGGTGGAGCCGTTTACCTTGACAGCATTGAAAGAATCCAGGTCGTAAGTTTTTTCGACCTTCACTCCGTTTCCCTTGATATGCTTGCCGGGAGCGGCAACAACAAAATTACAGGCGAGTACCGCCAATAAGGCAACTGACAAAAACAATATCTTTTTCATATTGCAAATATAAAACATTATCCGACAATCAGACGATCAGCCGCGCAGAATGTTACAATCGTTTGTATGATTGGCCGGAATTGGGTATTTTTGCACAATTTATCATCAACTGCCCTTTGAGAAAGTTTTTAGCATTTTCCGCCACTCTGATTCTGAGCCTTCCGATGATTGCGCAGAAGGGAGATGAGATAGTGAAGTCCGGGCTCAGTCTCGGGCCCTTCCCCGCCCTGGCGTACGATGCCGACAAGGGCTTTCAGCTGGGCGGAGTGCTGATGCTGTTCGACTATGGCACGGGCGAGAACTATCCCGCGCTCGATTCCAAACTCTACTCGGAGCTTTCCTTTTTTACGAAAGGGTCCAAGATGATACAGCTCCGCTACGACAACAGCAAGCTCATTCCGGGGGTGCGCATCTGCACAAACTTCCGCGCCAACATCGACAAGGCCTTCAATTTCTACGGATTCAACGGCTACGAGATGAACTTCGACGCATCGCAGCTCAATCCCTTCTACCGTTACTCCCACTACGAATATCTTTTCAAATCCGACTTCATCGGAAGGCTCCGCGGGGCCCTCAGTTGGGAGGCTGGGATCTATGCAAGCTACTACAGGCTCGGCAGCATAGACTATGCGAACGTCAACAAGGGAAAGGACGCTTCGGAAATCTTCCCGGAAACGATGCCCACCCTTTACGATGCCTACAAGGCAAGCGGGGTGATATCGGAGGCGGATGCCGACGGAGGATTCTCTTCCGGGCTGCGCCTGGGCCTGCTATACGACACCCGCGACAAGGAGGGCGCTCCTTCACGGGGAATATGGGCAGAGGGACATGTGCTGCTCGCTCCCTTCAGCGAGACGCCCTTCTACCGCTACTCCCTCACCTGGAGGCATTATCTGCCCCTGATTCCGGGCGACGTACTCACCTTTGCCTACCGTTTCAACTACGAGGGCACCTTCGGCTCGCGGGCACCCTTCTACGTGCTTCCCTACATGACATTCATGGGGCAGCGCACCGACCTCGAGGGCATGGGAGGATGCGACACGGCCCGCGGCGTGCTCCGTGCGCGCGTGGTAGGTCTCGACATGGGCTGCGCCACCGCCGAACTGCGCTGGAGGTTCGCCTCCTTCACCCTGTGGAACCAGAACATCGCACTCGGAGCGAATCTGTTTACGGATGCCACCAGGGTATTCAGAGGGCTGGATATCAGTTCCCTGCCGGGGACTCTTCGCGAAGTGTTCCCTTCCGCCGACTCTGATGTGAAGTTGCTCGGCAGTTCCCACGAACGCCTGCACTCCACCGTGGGCACAGGAATGCGCCTGATAATCAACGAGAATCTGATAGTCGCGGGCGATCTGGGCTTCCCCCTAAACAAACAGGACGGGGATGCCCCCGCCCTGTATCTCGGTCTTGATTATCTCTTCTAAAGAAGCGCCTTGATGCTTTCTTCAATAGCTTCCGGGGAGACGGTAGGCTCGAACCTGGCTACCGGCTGGCCCTTGCGGTCTACGAGGAACTTGGTGAAATTCCACTTGATGTCGGGATTGGAAGCGTACTCCGGATCCGCCTTGGAGAGCATTGCATCCATGAACCTGGCGGTCTCCCCTTCCCCGAATCCGGCGAAAGGTTTGAGCGTCCAGAGCCACTTGATGACGGGATTCGCCTTGGGGCCGTTCACGTCCGACTTGGCCATCAGAGGGAAGGTGACGCCGTGGTTCAGGCGGCAGAATTCCTCTATCTCTTCGTTCGTGCCGGGTTCCTGCCCGCCGAACTGGTCGCAGGGGAAGCCGACAACGACCAGCCCCTGATCCTTATACTTCTGATAGAGAGCCTCGAGGCCGTCGTACTGGGGAGTGAAGCCGCACTTGGACGCGGTATTCACCACGAGCAGCACCTTGCCTTCGAAGTCGGAGAAATTCACGGTCTGCCCCTTGTTTCCAAGAGTGCTGTAGTTGTAGATGCTGCGCTGGCGGCATGCCCGGGCAGCTTCCTGTGCGCTGATGCGCTTGCCGCCGTTGTCGAGGTCGATGATGATGTAGTCGTCGTTGCCCATGCCAAGTTCCTTCATGTAGGTGAGCTGGCGAAGGCCGTGACGGGTCTCGATGCGCTCCACGAAGTGCTTGTGTTCCTCGTCGTGCATGGCGTAGATGATATCCACGCAGGCTTTGTCGAGGGCGAGAATGTCGGTAGAGGAGAGGATTCCCACGTCGGGAGTCACAACCGCCTCCGCCTCAAGGCCTTCGCAGTCGCAGGAGACCGACATGTTGCGCATGACGTTCACGTAGGTGACGTGCTCGCCGAAGTGGTCGATGGTTGCCTTGGTAGACTCGGAGATGCGCTCCATGAGCTCCTCCTCGGCGATGCTCCACTGGTCGTCGGAACCTTCCCTGGTGTGTATCCAGGCCTTTCCGATGCGGCCGTCGGCACATCCTATGCCTATGTTCTTGTTGCTGCCGCCGAATCCTCCCATGGTGTGGCCCTTGAAGTGCGTCAAAGTCACCATCGAATCGTAGTTGAGAAGATTCTTTCCGACTGACATCTCCTTGAACCACTTGCCGCCCTTCACGGGAAGCAGCGCAGTGCCGTCCTCGTCCATGATGTCGACGGGGCAGAAGGTCCAGCCGTTCACCTCAAGTGTCTGCCTGTGCGCTTCGGTGGTGTAGCGGTCGCCTTCGTAGTAGGTGTTGGTTTCGATGATGTTCGCGCCTTTCAGGTCTTTCTCCATAAGGGCTTTCACCCATTCGCGGGGGATGATGTTGGGGCCGTTCTGCTCGCCGGTGTGGAGCTTCACGCCCACGCGGCCTTCAATCTTGCCGTTCACCTGCTCGTAGGCCTGGATGAGGCCCTCCGCGGAAAGATTGCGGGTGAAATAGACGACGCTTTTGCCGTCGGTACCAGCGCAGCCGCCGGCAAGGGCTGCGGAAAGTGCTATGCTCATAATTGTCTGTAAGGGTTTCATATAGAACGATTTGTGCAAAGATAGCATTTTTTGCAGAAAGAAAGACACCAACGCCCCCACCGGGCAGCTATCTTGTTGATACTCAACGAGATGCTGAAAACAAATCGGCGAAATTCGCCGATTTGTTTTCAGGAAACTGCTATAAATCAGAGAGTTAAGTGCCCGGCACAAAATCTTCAACACTCCATCCGGAAGGGATGCCGCTCTTACCGGTAGGCCAGATTGCGCCTGGAGCCTTGGTGAAGGTGCCAACTGCGTTTTTTCCACCGTGCCCGAACGGATAATGCAATAAATTGTTCACACTCACGCACATATCTGCACATGCGCGCGGATGAGACGTTTTTTGTTGTTTTGCTCGCCGGATTTTCGTACATTTGGACAATTTAACCGAATC
>CAMNAD010000090.1 GCA_946530505.1 uncultured Bacteroidales bacterium | reverse complement strand
TTCACATTCGAAGCCCCGAACTTGTTCGCAAGGGCCTCATAAACAGTATTGAACTTCTCTGTATATACAGGATTCTCCGTTCCCTGCCAGGTATAGGACCACCCTCCGTTGAGAGTACGCATGGAGTTTCCGCAAGGGCCTGTAACCAGAATACGGGTTCCTCTCTTCAGGGGCAGGATTCCTTCGTTCTTGAGAAGGACCTCCGATTCAAGAGCAGCCTCACGCGCCTGTGAGACGAATTCATCGCAGCCGAAGCTGTCGTATCCGGACACATCCCAGGTAGGATTATCGAAGAGTCCGAGACGGTATTTCAGACGGATCACGCGGCGCACGGCATCGTCTATCCTCGACATGGGAATCATCTTCTCTTCCACCGCCGCCTTGATGTCGGCGCAGCAAAGCGTGTCGTAAGGGTCCATTATCATGTCGATACCGGCATTGATTGCAAGCGCGAGCGCCTCTTTGCGGTCAGCGGCAATGTGCTCGCGGGAGTAAAGATTGTTCACATCAGCCCAGTCGGTCACGATCATGCCGTCCCAGTCGAGCCCTTCCTTCAGCCATCCTGTCAGGAGTTCCCTGTTTGCATGGGTGGGGATGCCGTTTATGCTGGCCGAGTTCACCATGACGGAAAGGGCCCCGGCCTCGGCGCATTCCTTGAAGGGGCGGAAATACTTCTCGCGCATGTCGTGCTCCGCAAGGATGGCGGGAGTGCGGTCTTTTCCGGTAAAAGGAGCGCCATAAGCCATGTAGTGCTTGATGCAGGCAGCCACCTTGTCCGGGCCGATGTGGTTGGGATCATCGCCCTGGATCGCACGGGTTTCAGCAACAGCCATCTTCGCCTGCACATAAGAATCCTCGCCATAACTCTCCCAGATTCTGGGCCAGCGGGGATCGCGCCCAAGGTCCATCACCGGAGAGAAAATCCACGGGCACATCGCAGCCCTTGTCTCGTAGGCCATGACCGAGCCCATATTGGCGGCGTGACGGGTGTCGAAGGTGGCTGCAAGATTCACCTCCTGGGGGAAGAAAGTACCTTCGCTCAGATAAGTAGCCCCGTGAATCATGTCCAGGCCGTAGATGGTAGGGATGCCGATATATTTCATGGATGCTTCCTGTACCTTGGAAATGATGTCGGCGGTCTTCTCCCTGGTCTGCGCGGTACCCTGGAACACATTCAGTATGGAACCGACCTTCCAGCGCCCGAAAACGCTTTCCATCTTGGCCGGATCCACATCGTCACCACTGGTGATGAGATTGATGTTCAACTGAACCATCTGGCCGATCTTGGTATCAAGATCCATTCCCTTGAGTGTCTTCTCCACCTTCGCCTCAAGAGCCTTGTCCACAGGAATGGCCGGATTTGTACTCTGTCCGCAACATGCACTCAAAGCCAGTAACGCCAAAATAGGCGATAGGTTAATAATTCTTTTCATATTGTCAATATTGTCTGTTTCCAAATATCGCAGTCCCGATGCGGACTTCTGTGCAACCGTAGTCTACGGCAATCCGCCAGTCGTCGGACATGCCTATGGAAAGCTGGTCGAAACCTTCAAGTTCAGGATGCTGGCGCCTGCATTCGTCGAACAGAGACTTGATGCATGCAAAATCCTCCCGTATCGCCTGTTCGTTGTCGGTATGCGAAGCCATGCCCATCAGTCCGCGGAAGCGTATGAACGGGAACTCTCCTGTCCGCTTCAGCAGCTCCAAAACCTCGGATGGAGTGAAACCCTGCTTGGTTTCCTCTGCACCTATATGAACTTCCAGCAGGACCGGGATAACCTTGTCGTTCTTCAACCCCCAGGCGTTCACAGCCTCAAGCAGGTGTTCCGTATCGATGGACTCAACGATAGAGGCATATGGCAATACAAGTTTCAGTTTGTTTGTCTGCAGATGACCGATGAAATGCCACTCGATATCCTGCGGGAGCTGTACCGCCTTCGAAGCGAACTCCTGGGGACGACTCTCCCCAAAAGCCCTCTGTCCCTCGGAATAAGCCTCCAGAATTGCCTCGAAAGGGTGGAATTTGGAAACTGCCACCAGTTTGACCCCTGATGGCAGCTCCTTATAAATAGATTCTAGATTGAAAGCTATCATTACCTGCGGTTTTTCTGTTGCTGACGCATCTGCTGTTCCTGCATCTTCTGCGCTTCTTCGAGGCGCTGCATAAACTTGCTCTTCTTCACAGGTTTACCCTCGGCAGCCCTGACTCTTTCGAGAACGGCTTCCGGCTTGACAACCCACTTGCGGATGATCCAGATTTCGATCATACTTATCAGCTGGCTGAGCAGATAGTAATAACTGAGTGCAGCGGAAAGGCTGTTGCAGATGAAGAACATCATGATGGGCATCATCCAAACGCTCATGAACTGCATGCTCTGTGCATTGGGGTCATTGGCGGTGGGCTGATTCGACATAGTCATCTTGCTGTAAATCCACATGGTGACTGCCATCAGCAGGGCAAAGAGTGAGAGATGGTCGCCTATCAGCGGCACGCGGTGGCCGAAGTCAAGGATAGCATCGTAGGTAGAAAGGTCGTGAGCCCATAGGAAGGGCTGCTGACGAAGTTCGATGGATGCAGGGAAGAAGCGGAACATAGCCCATAGAATCGGGAAGGTCAGCAGCATTGGCAGACATCCTCCCATTGGGCTGGCCCCAGCCTTGTTGTACAGGGCCATCGTAGCCTGCTGCTTCTTCATCGCGTCTTCCTGCTTGGGATAGCGGGCGTTGATCTTCTCGATCTCCGGCTTGAGGGCAGCCATCTTGGCCGAAGAAGCATAAGACTTGTACGTAAACGGCAGCACCACTAGCTTGATGACCAGCGTCATCAGCAGGATGATGAGGCCGTAGTTCCCAATGAAACGGCTGAAGAAGTCGAACATGGGGATGATGGCGTACTTGGTGAACCAGCCGACCAGCGAGCCTCCCAGAGGAATGATCTTCTCGTACTTCTGATCGTAGGCCTTGAGCGTCTTGAAGTGGCTGGGACCGAGATAAATCTCGAAGGGGATGGTGAAGTCCTGCCCGGGGCGGAATTCCGCACGCATCTTGGCATTGCAGGCCATAAGATTGCGGGATTCATCATCCTGAGGGAAGAACGTCACGTCGAAACTGCCTGATGCATACTCATTCTTCGCGCGGAAGATGGCAGAGAAGAACTGCTGCTGGAAAGCGAACCAGCTGACCTTGGAATCAAAGCGCTTGCTGCCATTGCGGCTGCGTCCGATTTCCACGGGTTTCTTGTCACCTGCCTGATAGATGTCCAGCTTGGAGTACTGGGCTTCGTTCTTGTAGCCCTTCTCCATCCTGGGAATGACCATGGAATAGTCGATGTCTATCGAGGATACGTTGCGGGGGATGCTTCCCATTCCTATGAAGGACAGGTCGTTGTCCACCATATACGAGCCGTCGTGAAGGGCATAACGCTGCTCTATATAGCCCCCGTCCGAAAAAGGAAGACGGAAAATGACGCTGGAGTCGGTCTGAGCGGCAATCTGGAAGTTAAAGTCGCCGGTGCGGATGAACTCTCCCGTGTAGACGCTGACCGAGTACTCGCTGCAGCCATCCTTGAAAATGTAAAGTGCAGTGCTGTCGTAGTTGAAGTAGTCCTTCACCATCACGCTGGAGGGCTGTGCGCCGCGGCTCGAGAGCTTCAGCACGATCTTGTCGTTCTCGAGAGTAACGAAAGAAGCTTCGCCTGAATGGGCTGCCTCAAGTGCAGCGTCTTTATAGATGGATTCCCTGACATCACCAGAGGAGACAGCTGCTACTGTATCCGAATTCACAGGCACCACGGAAATAACCGTATCCCCCGCTGCAATACGCTGGGCGAGGGCTATTGAATCCTGCTGTGCCTGCAGCGCAGCAGCTTTTCGGGCCTGTTTTGACTGAAAGAAAGTAAAGCCGAAAAGTATTACGGCTATGAGTATGAAACCGGTAACTGAATTCTTGTCCATTCTTTATTCTCCTTCCTCCTCCTTGCGAATCCTCTCTTCGAGTTTCCTGAGTTCTTCCTTCGCCTTGGCAATCTTGCTCTCCATCTGCTTGATAAGGCTCTCGGAATTCTTGGATGCCGAGAAGAAGCCGATGTTGTTTTCAAAGGTCTCAACCTCCTGTTGCAGAGCCTTGTACTGCTGTATCAGGGTGTCCTTCACACTGCGCTCGCGAGGCTTGGCCTCTCCGCGGCCACGGCCGCGCTCTGCGCCGAACTCGGGGAACTTCTCCTGCATTGCCTCGTGGAATGCGGCTATAATATTGTCCTTCTCCTTGAATGGCACGAAGCCTATCGCCTGGAAGTCGGCAGCAAACTTCTTCGCTGCTTCTGCATTAGCGGCGGCATCATCTACAGGAACATAAGCCTTGATATCTTCTACGATCTTCTTTTTTGCCTTGAGGTTTGCGAAGTAGTTGTTCTCGGGAGCGGAGTTCTTGTCGCGCTCGGCAAAGAACTCGTCGCAGGCAGCGCGGAATTGCTTCCAGAGCTGCTCGCTCTTCTTGCGGGGCACTGCGCCGATTTCCTTCCATTGTTTCTGCAGCTCGATGAACTTCTCAGTGGTCTTCTTCCACTCGGTACTGCTTTTGAGCTCCTCGGCTGCCTTGATGAGGCCAAGTTTCTTCTCGACATTGGCTTCCATCTCTCCCCTGAACTGGGAATAGTATTCGCGCTTGCGGCCGTAGAAGGCATCGCATGCGGCACGGAAACGGTCGTATATCTTCTGGTTCTCTTTCTTGGTAGCAAAACCTATCTTGCGCCATTCAGCCTGTATGGCCTCGATTTCCTTGGCGGAAGAATTCCACTCGTCCGAGCTGGAGATCTCGCGTGCGGCGATCTCTTCGACCTTTGCGCAGAGAGCCTCCTTGGCAGCCAGATTCTCCTTCTGCTTGCCCTTGAGCTCCTCGAAGTGTGCCTGGTAACGCTTATTGACAACGGCGGTGGCAGCCTGGAAACGTGCCCAGATGCTCTCACGGAATTCCTTTGCAACAGGGCCGAACTCCTTCCATTGCTCGTGCAGCTTCTGCAACTCGTTGAAAGCGTTCACGATATTCTCATTATCCGCGAGTTTCTCAGCAGCCTCGCAGAACTTCTCCTTGGCCTCCAGATTCTTCTGGAAGTCGAGGTCGCGAAGTTCGCGGTTGATCTTTACTTTGTCGTAGAAACGCTCTACGTTGAACTGGTAATTGCTGTTGATGTCGCGGAAGGCGGTAGCGGGTACGGGACCTGTAGCACGCCATCTGTCCTGCAGCTCCCTGAAAGCAGGGAAAGATGAGCTTACGTCTTCGCTGCCGTCGACAAGGGCCTTCAGCTCTTCTATTATCGCTTTTTTCTTTTCAAGATTCTCTTCTTTCAGTGCATCCTGTTCTTTGTTGTACTCGGCACGCTCTCGTTTGTAGTCGGAGTAGATGCTCTTGAAGTTCTCTTCGACATCGGCGAAAGCGTCTTCGACCTCACCGGCCTCGCTCCTGAGTTTGCCAAGCAGTTTGTAGAATGCGGACTTGATGGATTCGGCCTCCTTGCTGCGGAGCATGCGATCCGCAGAATCCATCAGGTTTTTGAATACGTCCGAAAGCTCAGACAAAGACTTATCGGCAAGGTTTTCCGGCTGAACAGCAGACTGTTCTTCCTGAACTTCGGGATTGATGTTTTCTTCGCTCATAGTTAAGAGTTGTTTATTTAGTAGCTTACAAATATAATGATTTTTGGTAACTTTGCGAAAAGTTTGGAATTTCTATGAGAATCGACATCATATCCGCCGTGCCGGAGCTGCTGGAAAGTCCTCTGGCTCACTCGATTGTGGGGCGCGCCATAAAGAAAGGACTGGTAGAAATCGAGGTCCACAACCTCCGTAAGTACGGGTTGGGACCGCGCAAAAACATCGACGACTATTCCTATGGCGGCGATGCCGGCATGGTGCTCATGGTGGAGCCGGTTTTCAAGATGATAGAAGAGCTTCGCTCACA
Source organism: uncultured Bacteroidales bacterium (assembly GCA_946530505.1). GTDB lineage: Bacteria > Bacteroidota > Bacteroidia > Bacteroidales > UBA932 > Cryptobacteroides. Next base: position 74 of record CAMNAD010000090.1, on the reverse strand, counting down.
GCGTGAATACGACGAAGTCATCTATATGTCGCCGGACGGAGAGCTCCTCACCCAGGCGGTATCCAACGAGCTGT
>CAMNAD010000089.1 GCA_946530505.1 uncultured Bacteroidales bacterium | reverse complement strand
TTCGTAAGATTTCTTGTCTTTGCTTACTGCGCCTGCATCTTGTCCACCGTGCCCCGCATCTATTACAACGGTACGAAGTTTGAGAGTCTCCGACCGGAGCGGAAGCAGCCCCAGCAGCAAAGAAAGGCATATGCAGATTGCGTGTTTCAGAAATTAATCTTACTTTTGTACTTTGCAAATTTAGGAAAAAATTGCAATTGAGGAAAATTAAATACCTGTTTCTTGCAGCGACTCTTTTGATTGCCGCCGCGTATGATCTTGATGCGCAGCGGCCAAGGAGGACCAGAGAGAACCCCTTCGCGTCGCAGTATGCCGAGAAAAAGGTAGTCCTCCCCGATTCCCTGGAACTTGCACGACGCGATTCGATACGTATTGCCGACTCTCTCTTCCGTGCAGATTCCGCTGCACTGATGAAGAGTTCCTCACTCCGTGCTCCGGCATTTTCCGCCGCTCGCGATTCCGTAATTGAGAATTTCTCCGACGGGCAGCGCATTATCCATTATTATGGAGATGTTTCGGTCAAGTACCAGAATATGGAACTCAAGGCCGAGAGGATGGATTATGATGTGAGTACCGGCGTCGTGCACGCCTATGGCGTGTATGATTCCCTCCTGGCAGATTGGAAGGGGCGCCCTGTGATGACAGAGGGCGGCAAGGTGTACAATATGGACGAATTGCGCTACAACTTCAACACGCGCAAGGCCCGCATCAAGAATATGGTTACGCAGGAAGACGACGGCATCCTACACGGGCGCAACATCAAGATGATGCCGGACAAATCCATAAACATAACCAACGGAAAATATACGGTCTGCGACCACGAAGAGCCCCATTACTTCCTGCAATTGACGGCTGCGAAGGTGGTTACGGAGCCCAGCCAGAAGATAGTTTTCGGCCCTGCCTACGTGGTTATCGAAGATGTCAAGGTATATCCTCTCGTCCTTCCGTTCGGCTTCGTACCCAAACGCCCAAAGAGAGCGACCGGCATCCTTTTCCCTACGTTCGGAGAGGAGACCGCGCGTGGCTTCTATATGAGGGACCTTGGAATGTATTTCGTCATCGGCGATTATTTTGATTTCTCCGCTACAGGCGATTATTACACCCTCGGTTCGTGGGCTTTGGACCTGAATTCCAGGTACAAGGTGAATTACCGTTTCAACGGTACCTTCTCCCTGACTTATTCTGACGACCGTACCGGAGAAAAAGGCAGTGCCGATTATATGCAGAGTACCAACTTTGGCCTGCGCTGGTCGCATTCCCAGGATTCCAAGGCCCATCCCGGCACTAATTTCAGTGCATCCGTCAACTTCTCCAGCCCGAGCAACAACAGGTATAACTCCCACTCCGTAAACGAGGCCCTGCAGAATCAGGCATCATCTTCCATATCCTTTTCCAAGAGTTTCGGAGGCAAGGCTACAATCTCCCTCAATGCCCTCCACTCCCAGAACTCCAGGGACAGTTCCTATGCCTTCACTCTGCCGAACCTCACTTTTTCTGTTGCAACCTTCTATCCCTTCAAGCGCAGGAACCGGGTGGGAAAGGAGAAGATTTACGAGAAGTTCTCCCTTTCCTACAACACCTCCCTGCAGAACAAGATAAACTTCAAGGCTTCGGAGTTTATGCAGGACGGCTTCTTCGACAGGTTCCAGAATGGTATGACACACAATTTCAGCATCGGCCTGCCAAGTTTCAACCTGTTCAAGTACATTACCGTCTCCCCTTCGGTCAGCTACGGGCAGAACTGGTTCTTCCGTACTTCCGAGGCTCATTACGACGAGGAGGAAGGCAAGATTGTCACAGAGAAGTCGAAGGCATTCTCTCACCTTGGAATAACCCAGACCTACTCCGGCTCGGTTTCCGCCAGCACCCGTCTCTACGGAATGTACAATTTTGGCAAGTATCACAGGGTTCAGGCCATCAGGCACGTGGTGTCCCCTTCGCTGTCGATGAACCTCAGTCCGGATCTGGCGACCTACGCCAACGGATATAGGACGCTTACGTATACCGATGCCAGCAACGAGGTGAAGACTTACAAATACAACATTTATAGCGGTCAGCTTTATTCTCCTCCGGGAAGCGGCAAGTCGGCTACAGCCTCCTTCGCCATAGGCAACAACGTCGAAGCCAAGGTGCGCGACTTCGCCGACACCACCGGAACCGGTACGAAAAAGGTGAAGCTCATCGACCAGCTGAATATACGCTCCGGCTACAATTTTCTTGCCGACTCCTTGAAGCTCAATACGATAAGTATGTCGATGAGTACTTCGTTGTTCGGAAAGGTCAGTATCAGTGCCAGTGCGAACTTCGACCCTTATGCAGTCGATCAGAAAGGCCGCAGATACAATGAGTGGGCGGTCAATATGAAGCAGGGGCTCGCCCGTTTTACCAATGCTTCCGCATCCCTGTCTTATTCACTGTCCGGGAAGGGGGCGATGAAAGGCAACGACGGCAGCAAGGGCGAAGGCGGCGGCGACAGCCCCGCCAGCTACTACAGACGTATCTATACCCATCCTTATACCGGGGAATACATTCCCGGGGGCTGGCTGTATTATACCAACCCCAATGTACCTTGGTCGGTGAATTTCAGCTACACCTTCAGCTGTAACCGCAGCTGGTCGTACGACAACAAACTCAATGCCCTGGCCATCAAGAACAACATTACGCAGACACTTCGATTCAACGGCAATATCAAGCTGACGCCCAAGATGAATATCAATGCATCTTCCGGATACGATTTCCAGGCAAAGCAGCTTACATCTACTCAGATCAGTGCCACCTACGATATGCACTGCTTCAACATCTCCGTTTCCTGGGTTCCTACCGGCACCTGGCAGTCGTACAGTTTCCGCATCCAGGCCAATGCGGCGGCTCTTGCCGATCTGCTGAGATTCAAGAAGAGCAGCAGTTTCTGGGACAACTGATTTTATTTGCAGTTGTCGCGGATTCTTTTTATATTTGCACATCAAATCAAAGCATCCCCTCTCGCGGGGCGCTTATTAAAATTTCATATATGCCACACACTCTTTTCGAGCTCAACAAGATGAGTAGAGAGCAGCTCGAGACCATTGCAAATCAATTCAGCATCAAGAAAATCAAGAATCTTGAAGATGCCGACCTTGCTTTTGCCATCCTTGATGCACAGGCAACCGCGGCATCTCTCCAGCCAGATAAAGAAAAACCCAAGGCAAGGCGCGGACGTCCCCGCAAGGATGCATCCGCGACTAAAAAGGAAGCTGCACCCGCAGCAGCCGATGCAGCGGAACCCGTTCCCACTCCTGCAAAGCCGGTAGCTACAAAGCCTGCTGAAAAGCAGGCCCCTGCCCCCTCGGAAAAGCAGACATCCGCTCCTGTCGAGAAGCAGAATCCGGCCACAGCGGAGAAGCCTGCAGCCAAAAAGCGCGGCCGCAAGCCCAAGAATGCCCAGGAGAATGCCGCTCCCGTTGCTGAAGCTCCCAAGCCGGCTGAAGAACAGGCTCGCGAGTTGGCCAAGGAGAGTCTCGACCAGGCCCGTGCCGACTATCTCAAGCCGCATGTGAAGAATCCTCAGCCCCAGCCTCAGCCCCAGGCTCAGCCCAAAGCCAAAGCTCCTGAATACGAAGGAACCGTCGAAGCTACCGGAGTGCTTGAACTGATGCCCGACGGTTACGGATTTCTCCGTTCATCCGACTATAACTATCTGAACTCCCCCGACGACATCTATGTTGCACAGCAGCAGATTAAGCAGAACGGCCTGAAGAACGGCGACACCGTCACCGGCGAAATCCGCCCTCCCCGCGAAGGCGACAAATACTTCCCGCTGGTACGCGTCAAATATGTGAACGGACGCACTCCCCAGTTCATCCGCGACCGTGTACCCTTCGATTTCCTCACTCCCCTCTTCCCGGACAAGAAATTCAACCTTCTCGGCCACGGGCATATGAACGACGTGTCCTGCCGCATCGTGGATCTCTTCTCTCCTATAGGAAAGGGCCAGCGCGGACTGATCGTCGCTCAGCCTAAGACAGGTAAGACAATGCTGCTCAAAAGCATAGCTAACGCCATCGCCGACAATCATCCCGAGGTATACGAAATCGTTCTTCTCATCGACGAGCGTCCCGAGGAAGTCACCGACATGCAGCGCAGCGTAAAGGCAGAAGTTGTGGCATCTACCTTTGATGAGCCTGCCGAAAGGCACGTGAAGGTTGCGAATATGGTGCTGGAGAAGGCCCGCAGACTCGTCGAGTGCGGGCACGACGTAGTTATCCTGCTCGATTCCATCACCCGCCTCGCACGTGCATACAATACCGTGCAGCCGGCATCCGGAAAGGTCCTGACCGGCGGTGTCGACGCCAACGCCCTCCAGAAGCCCAAGCGCTTCTTCGGCGCTGCCCGAAACATCGAAGGAGGCGGATCTCTCACCATCCTTGCCACCGCCCTCACCGAAACCGGTTCCAAGATGGACGACGTGATCTTCGAGGAATTCAAGGGAACCGGCAACATGGAACTCCAGCTGGACCGCAACCTCAGCAACCGACGCATCTTCCCTGCAGTGAATGTCATTCTCTCCGGCACCCGCCGCGACGACCTCCTGCTCCCGAAAGAGAAGGCCCAGCGCATCTGGATACTGCGCAAGCTCCTTGCAGAGATGAATCCTCTCGAGGCCATGAATTTCATGCTGCAGCTGATGGACGAGTACAAGAGCAACGACGATCTGCTCGACAACATGAACAAGGTTACTCCCCGCGAGGCCAAGTACTACGACACTTACTAGCAGATGCTGAATTACGACGATACGATTTGTGCACCGGCAACCTCCGTGGGAACCGGTGCAATTTCCATTATCCGCCTGAGCGGTCCGGAATCATTGCGGATCGTGGACGAGGTGGTGGAATTCAGGAATGGCAGCGCATCTTCGGCCGAGGGATATTCGGTGAAATACGGGAGCATCCCCTCCGTAGACGACGTGCTGGTGAGCATCTTCCGCGCCCCTCATTCCTACACAGGAGAAGATTCCGCGGAAATCAGCTGCCATGCTTCCGCCTACATCGTATCGCGTATTCTCGAGCTTCTCATTGCTGCTGGCGCTCGCAGTGCCGGGCCCGGAGAATTCACCCGCAGGGCCTTCGTGAACGGAAAGATGGACCTCGCTCAGGCAGAGGCCGTCTCGGATGTAATCGCATCGGGTTCCGAGGCTGCGCACAGGGTTGCCCTCAATCAGCTTCGCGGCAAGTATTCCACTGAGCTGAAGGAATTGCGGGATCAACTTGTGCAACTCTCGTCCCTTCTCGAGCTCGAACTGGATTTCAGCGAAGAAGACGTTGAATTCGCCGACCGGGCGAAGCTGGGCGCACTGCTGGATGAAACATCCGCACACATCGGGCGTCTCTGCGATTCCTTCCGTATGGGGAATGCCATTCGAAAAGGCGTGCCGGTAGCAATCGTGGGCGCCGTCAATGCCGGGAAAAGCACTCTGCTGAACGCCCTGCTCGGCGAGGAGCGCGCGATTGTATCCGATATTCCAGGAACTACCCGCGATACCGTGGAGGAAGTTATGACTATTGGGGGCGTGCAGTTCCGATTCATAGATACAGCCGGGATGCGGGAAACCTCCGATGAAATCGAGAGAATAGGCGTAGAACGCTCGCTGCAGAGCCTGGACAGGGCGGAGGTGGTTCTGCTCGTGCTGGATTCTACGGCGCCTTTGGAAGAGCTTTCTGCCATTTATGACGATGTCCGCAGGTGGGTCTCTCCTAGCCGGCACCTGATCGTACTGGCCAACAAGGCCGACATGGCTGCCGGCAGAGTGCCTTTCTGCGATTTGGAGATCTCCGCCAGAACCGGCGACGGCCTGGAGGCACTCAAGAGCAGGATCGCCGCACTCTACGATGCCGGAGCCCTCTCCCCTGACCAGACCCTGGTCACCAACCTCCGCCACTACGAAGCCCTCACGGCCGCCCGCCGCGACCTCGAAGCCGTCCGCACCGGCCTTTCCATCGGCCTCACCCCCGACCTCCTTGCCGAAGACCTCCGCTCCGCCATCCGCAACCTCGGCACCATCTTCGGCGAAATCACCACCGACGAAGTTTTAGGAAGTATTTTCGAGAGGTTTTGCATCGGGAAATAGTTGATTATCAAAGTGATCACCAAATCCCACGCCAAGGCCTCCGGCATCAAGCTCGTGGAAGAGCCCACCGCCGAGGCCATCGACA
>CAMNAD010000088.1 GCA_946530505.1 uncultured Bacteroidales bacterium | reverse complement strand
CTTCATCAAGGAGTTCACCGTACGCCTTCCCGAAGGAGAGCATCTTGAGTTCAAGTCCGGAGAATACATCCAGATCGACATCCCCGAGTACGACATCGACTTCAAGGACATCGACGTGGATCCCATCTATCGTGGCGACTGGGAGAAATACGGATTCTTCGACATCAAGGCCAAGAATACGACTCCTACCGTCCGCGCATACTCAATGGCTTCCTATCCCGCGGAGAAGAATATCATCAAGCTCAACGTGCGTATCGCCACACCTCCGTTCGACCGCAGCCAGCCCAAGGGCGTCTTCAAGATGCTGCCGGTTCCTCCGGGAGTATCCTCATCCTACGTATTCACACGCAAGCCCGGCGACAAAGTCACCATCAGCGGTCCTTTCGGCGAGTTCCTCCTCCCGGAGAACGACCCCAAGGACATGGAATACATCTTCGTGGGCGGCGGCGCCGGAATGGCACCTCTGCGCAGCCACATCATGCACCTCTTCAAGACCCTCAAGACCGACCGCACCGTGCACTTCTTCTATGGAGCGCGCAGCCTTGTGGAGGCCTTCTACCTCGAAGACTTCGCCGAGATCGAGAAAGAGTTCCCGAACTTCAAGTTCCACCTCGCACTCGACCGTCCGGATCCCGCTGCAGATGCTGCAGGAGTTGCATATACTCCAGGCTTCGTTCACAATGTGATGTACGAGACCTACCTCAAGAATCACGAGACTCCCGAAGATATCAAGTACTTCATGTGCGGTCCTCCTATGATGGTAGGCGCCGTGAACGGACTGCTTGACAGTCTCGGAGTACCTCCTGAAAGCATACTCTACGACAACTTCGGTTAGTAGGTAGCAAGTGTAGGTACAAACTTCTTTACCCGTCGGAAACATATAGTTTTCCGGCGGGTTTTCGTATGTCAAACTTAAAAATACCCCTTCAAACTTTAATTTCGTAGTTTTTCGTCACTATTTTTTCGCTTAAGAAAAACACTGCCGTAGCTTTGCACCATAATGAAACGCGAGAATTTGAGCGGCAGCTTCTCCCGGGACATCCGTCCAAGGCAGTCTGCCTGCACTACAAACTACTGGTTATTCACACTTACGCTTTACACACTGGCGCTCAGATTCGACCATTTGCAAAGCTACGGGGCCAAAGCTCTCTTCACGGCCGTGACGGTTCTGATCTGCGCTTGCACCAAGGCCCCGTCTTTGCAAAATCATTTTCACGAAACAGATTCACTGACCATACATATAAACAGTTCCAGTCCCTACGGTCATCTTGACCTGTTCGTCTATTCAGATACCCTGACACAGGATCTGGCGACTCATTTAAGAATAAACAGAGAGAATACCCTACGCATCAATACCTCTCATGGAGGCAAATTCATTGTCGCCATGGCCGACCTGCCTGGAGTATTTTCCTATGAGAACATACCTAAGAACTTTGCCGTAATGGAACACCTAAGTATGAATTATGCCGACGAGAATCCGGAAGCTCCGTTTCAGAGCGGATATTGCCATTCATACACGGGAGAACGGGCAGAACTCAGCATTACTCCCCTGCTCTGCCGTATTATCATAAAAAGCATATGCCTTGAAGGGAATGCCCCACTGAAGAATCCAGTAATCCAACTTGCAAATGTCAATGAGAGTGGATTGATACTTCAGAGTGACGGATTCTACCCTTCTTCGGTACTCAGCGGCCCCGAAGGCCTCAAATACCCCTTTATGATAATGCGGGAATTACCGTTTGACATCGGCAGCAAACCCATCCGGACAGGGATCAGTTTATGGTGCTACCCAAACGAATACGAAGGCGGGCCGGGCAGAACCGGTACGTCCATAACAGTTTCCGGAACAATCAATGGAGTTTTTCATCAATTCTATATTCCATTGGGCTCCGTACATCGTTCCGATATCGTAGAAAAAGAAATCGTTTTAAAATAATAATTATCTTTGCACCTGCATATGAAAACAGTTTTTACAGTAGGTGTATTCGACCTGATCCATTTCGGGCATGTGGAGCTATTCCGCAAAGCCAAAGCTCTCGGCGACAGGCTGGTTGTTGCAGTGCAGGAGTCCGAAGTCATTGCGAAATACAAACCTGAGAGTCCTGCGGTAAATTCCACCGAAATGCGTATGTATATGGTAAAGGCCATACGATATGTCGATGAGGTGGTCACATACCGCGACGTTGATACCATTGTCAAGGAAGTACCTTTCGACATCTTCGCAATTGGCGGAGATCAGAAACACTCAGGTTTCATTGCTGCAGTCGACTGGTGTAAAAGACACGGCAAAGAAGTTGTCCGCCTGCCACGCACGGAAGGTATTTCTTCCTCCGAACTGAAAGAGCATATCAAGAGCATATGATGATGCGGAAAAAAGCATCCCACAAGTTCATAATATAATCTTTATCGAAACGTTTTGCGGCAGCAAAAGACGCTTCTCCGAAATCGTACATCATCTTAGGACTGCCTATCAGCTTGCATACACCTTCTGAGAGACCTTTTACATTGCCAGCAGGAACAAGGAACCCGCTTTTGCCGTCTTCTACAATTTCTGCAGGGCCGCAAGGGCAGGAATAACTCACAATAGGAAGACCTGCTGCCTGAGCCTCGAGAAGTACCATAGGGAATCCTTCGAAACGGGAGCTCAGCAAAAGCCCGGAGCTATTCAACATCTCGGATTGTATATCTTCAGTACGGCCCATCAGGTGGACACAAGAACCCAATCCCAGAGAATCAATCAACCTGCGAAGCTTCTTTTCCTGACTTCCGCTTCCAAAAATGTCCAGATGCCAATCCGGGTACTTTTCTGCCACCATAGCCCAGGCGCGGATCATGTCGGGATAATTCTTCTGTGGTTCCAGACGGCCGACAGCGATAAATCGTTTGTTTTCAAGTTCCGACTTTTTCTCCGGCTTGAAAGTAAGAGGATTGTAAATCTGAAACACCTTGTACAACACACCGTACCATGCAATGCTGTCCTCCTCGGTAAGGACTACCATCGCATCAAGTTTAGAGATTGAACGTTCCAGTTTGCGCGTTCGAAGCCCTGCATACCATCTTCCCAAGGCAGTCCTTCCATATTTCAGATAATACTTGTCATGAGAGAAATGGAACTCGGCGACTTTGTGACTGCCATCCTTCAAGTCCTTGAGAATATGCACCTCACCACCGCACAGGGACACACATATATCTGCCTTTATCTGCTTCAGATAATCCTCAAGTCTCTTCTTGTACTTCTTGCCGGCGCCGTGGTCGCTTACACCAAGATCGTGAAGAATCACTTTATCCGAAAGAGGGAAGAAAGGTTTGCGTCCCTTGAGGCAGGCAGTTATTATATGCACTTCGTACAGAGGCAGATCCGCAAGATAGGATGCCTTCATACTGAGGACCCGCTCCATCCCTCCGGATGAATGCAGGGAATGTATGCAATAAGCCAGGATCATTTTATTCTGTAAACTTTTCCGAAATGTCGTGTACGCTGCTGTGCCGGAGGAGGTGGGGTCATATAATCCCCGTACATCCTTGTAAGATAGGTGTCGGCATCTTTGATGGTGCTGTACTGCCGCCCTTCAAACTCTCTTCGGACAAAATCATAAAATACCTTCGCAGGGATATGAGTCCCCATACCGGAATCGCCCATTATCGCCCCTGCATATTCACTGCTTTCAAAAGGATAGGCTTCAATCAATTCACGTATCTGCCGGTATGTAATGTCGCGGCTAGGATAAAAGGGAGCCCGTATCAGCGTTTTCAGAGCCACAAGAGGATTCCCTGTCATTCTGTAAATTGGCGTTTTCTTGTAGAACCTTTTGTTGAGAATGGCGTATTTATCTACATACACCTTGGTTTCCTCTTCAGTAGAAGGCTGCCCGTCTATGGGAAAAACATCCAGAAACACGCCATAACAAGAAATGCCATTCCTGGAAACGATCCTCGTATTCAAATCCGTAATCTTTGTGAACGGACGGGGAAAGTTGGCATCCACCCTGTAATTAAGGGCTTTGATATCATCGTGACAGTCATTGAAAGAAGAGAGGAAGCGCTCATAGTCGGGCCTGGGCATCATCAGGTCGACATCATCATCCCAGGGGATGAAGCCTTTATGCCGGACCGCCCCAAGAAGCGAACCTCCACTAAGGGAATAGTTTATACCCTCGGCGGTGCAGAAGGCATCCACCTGATCCATCATTGATAGTTGAATATCCCTCAACCCTTTGGCATCGATCCTTTGTTTCATATCTCAAATCTTGATTTTTCCGGGAAACGATCTTCAAATGCTTTCAGTATTTCCTTTCTCATCTGCTCATATTTCTCATCTGTCATCTCCACATCGTTGATGCAGGCGAACGAAGCGGATGGCTTTCTTATGAACTCCGCAATCTGCGCGCCGCTGTATACACCCTGGGATAAATGCTTATTTGATATCCTTTCCGGGACAAGCTGGCCACTGTAATACATATAATCCAAAAATAAATACTGGTTGGGATTATCCGGCTTGCGGAGTCGAGAACTATTGGCAAGGATCTCCCCTTCCAATGCCCGGAAGCAATTCTGCGATGCACTCCTGAGCATAGGGGAGCAGATATGCTGCGGACGCGCGAAAAACGGACTTCTCCTCTTCCCAAGGGCCTTGCGGGCCATATCTGAAGAAGTCTTGCACTGCTTTTTGTACATATTCCAGGCAAAAAGATGCCACGACAAACCTATTACACCTTTGCCCTCCCGGAAAAAATCTTCGCGTTTACAAGGTGCGAGCGGAAACATATCGTCATTAAAGTAGATGAATTCCTCTGCAAGACCGGGAATTCTATGCAGGAACATCTCAATAGTGCAACTGTTGAAAACAGGCAACAGATGCGAAGGAATGATATCCTTATGGAGCACAATCCGGAGATTGCCCCTGTCTGTCCAATCAGGCACCTGACTCTCTGAAGATACTACAAGCCAAATGTTCTCAATGAAAGGCAGACAATTCTCTATTCCACGCATCAGATACTTGAGTGTTCCCCAGTCGCGGAAGCGTTTTTCGAGCAGAGGCTTGCCGGCGAATTTCTCATAATCGGCACGCCAGGTCTCATCCAGGCCATCGACATATGTGATTACTGCATCCATTATCTATTTTTCAAATATTCGACCAGAAATGCGGTTTCGTCAGTCTGCATCACACTCGTACCAATCTCCCTTATCAGCCAACCGTATCCGGAGTCCGGATCGGACAGTGAAACAGTGTCATCGTGACCTCCGCACAACGAGCCCCACATTGTATTCACCCAAATACGGCTTTTTCCGTAGATAAGGCTTCCTGCCACCTTCAGCACCGGATTGGAATCATCGTTGAACACCCATTCATATATACCCGGAGAAAGGATTCTCTCATATTCCACGATGCTCGCAAGTGCCCCTCCGCTGCAAATCTTTATAATAGGCATAAAGATTACTTCATCTGCATACTCCCCCATCAGGCCCCTTGCCTTAGCTGCCGACATTGTACTTTTGAAAACAAGCTGATTCAGGGTCCCCGTCTTTTCAGCAATTTCCACTATCTGACGGAAATGCACGAAGGCTTTGTCGATATTCACCATTGCCCTTCCTTTTACCGCAAGCAGCGCCTCCTCCAGCGTAGTCGCGCCTGCCGGCCTGAACAAAACAGGGCCGTGATGAAGGATCAATTCACCAGCTATGGTTCTGCGGACATCGAGCTCCACAATATCCGCTCCGGCGTTTATCGCCGCCTCGATTGCTTCCACCGAGTTCTCAGGAACATCTTTCCACACACCCCTGTGCGAGGCGACCAACACACTCTTGTCGGAAGCATCAAGCAGGCGGGCACGGATGGCATCGGCCCGTGTCTGTGCATAACATGCAAGCGCCTGAGTGATGGCAGCAGTTATGAGCAGCACTCTTTTCATTATCTGCGGAGATATTGCGCGGTAAAACTGTCACTCTCTTCAACCATCTTCTCCGGGGTTCCGGTATAGACCACTTCTCCTCCCCTCTGCCCGGCATCGGGTCCGAGATCTATTATCCAGTCCGCACTTCGTATCACATCCGGATTGTGCTCTACCACGACCAGGGAGTGACCGGCATCCAGCAAGGCATCGAAAGCCTTTAGCAGTTTCTCCACATCGTAGAAATGCAGGCCGGTGGTAGGCTCGTCGAATATGAACATTATCTTCTCTTTCTTCTTGT
>CAMNAD010000087.1 GCA_946530505.1 uncultured Bacteroidales bacterium | reverse complement strand
AAAAAAGCCGGCCCCGGAGGGTCGGCTGATTTATTGGAACGGATCCCGGTCGGGCCGGGAATGACCACGCAAACTAGTCGTTCAGATTGAACTTCTTGAAAACGACGACCTTCGCATCCTTGTCGACAGCCGCGATAGCTTCCTTGACGGTCTGCTTGCCGTCGCCCATCTGGTACTCCTGAGCCTCGAGGGTATTCTCCTTGAAGAACTTGGCGAGACGACCCTTGGCGATGTTCTCGATCATCTGTGCAGGAAGGTTTGCAGCCTTCTCTGCGCTGACGGTCTTGATGATTTCGCGAGCCTGTGCTGCCTGCTCGGGAGTGATCCATCCCTTGGCGGTGTTGCTCTCGATATGATCCTCGGAGTCGACGTGTGCAGGGTTGATGCCGGCCTTCTTGAGGGCGGCGTCAACGGCCTTCTGCACCTGCTCTTCCTTGGTCTTCTCGATAGCGACCTTGTACTCGGTATCGACAACTTCTTTGGGGCAGTCTGCCTCGGAAATTGCAACGGGGCTCATGGAAGCGACCTGCATTACTACGCCCTTGGCGAGTTCTGCGGGAACCTCCTTGTTGAAACCTACGAGTGCACCGAGCTTGCCGGTGAGGGTGTGGATGTACTGAGCCACGAAAGGAGCCTCTACGGGAGCGTAGTAAGCGATGACGGTCTTCTCGCCGGATTTTCCGGTCTGGACTTCGATGGCCTTCTGTACGGTGTTGCCGTCGGGCATCACACATGCGAGGAGAGCCTCGGTGTCGGCAGGGAACTGGGCGATAGCCACATCTGCGATAGCATCGGCAAGAGCCTGGAAGTCGGCATTGCGGGATACGAAGTCGGTTTCGCAACCAACGCAGACAAGGATACCCTTGCCGCCCTGGATACGTGCCTTGACGGCACCTTCGGAGGTCTCGCGGTCTGCACGCTTGGCAGCTACGAGCTTGCCTTTTTCACGGATGATGTCGGCAGCCTTCTGGAAATCGCCTTCAGCCTCTTCGAGGGCCTTCTTGCAATCCATCATGCCTGCGGAGGTCATCTTACGTAACTTCATTACGTCTGCTGCAGTAATGTTTGCCATAACTTCTGGGATTTATTTGGATTCAACTTCTTCAGCGGGCTCGGCTGCGGGAGCTTCTTCTGCCTTGGGGGCTTCAGCCTCTGCGGGAGCAGCCTCTTCGGCCTTCTTCGCGCGGCGGCTGCGGAGAGTCTTCTCTGCCTTGGGAGCCTCAGCCTCTGCAGGAGCAGATTCAGCTTCTTTGTCTTTCTCGAGCTTACGCTCCTCGAGGCCTTCCTGGATAGCTGTGCAAAGTGCGGTGAGAACGCATTCTACGCTCTTTGCGGCATCGTCATTTGCCGGAATCACATAATCAACGGGAGTGGGATCGCAGCAAGTATCAACCATTGCGAATACCGGGATATTCAGACGATTGGCTTCCTTGACGGCGTTGGCCTCTTTCTGGATGTCAACCACGAACAGGGCTGCGGGAAGGCGGCTCATGTCGCGGATGCTGCCGAGGTTCTTCTCGAGCTTTGCGCGCTGGCGGTCGATCTGAAGACGCTCACGTTTTGCGAGCTTGTCAAATGTTCCATCCTCTTTCATCTTGTCGATGGTGCTCATCTTCTTGACGGCTTTGCGGATGGTGGGGAAGTTGGTAAGCATACCGCCTGCCCAGCGCTCAGTCACTGAGGGCATGCCGACGGATGCGGCCTTCTCGGATACGATATCCTTGGCCTGTTTCTTGGTGGCGACGAAGAGGATCTTGCGTCCTGATTTGGCAAGTATCTTCATCTCCTCTGCCGCCTCGTCTATCTTGACGACAGTCTTGTGCAGGTCGATGATGTGGATCCCGTTTTTCTGGTCGAAGATGTACGGAGCCATTTTAGGATTCCACTTGCGGGCAAGATGTCCGAAATGAACACCTGCATCAAGCAATTCTTGGAAATTTGTACGTGACATTTGTTGTTTCTTGTTAAATGTTTTTCCCGCTGCGCGGGTCTCTTTTCTTCAAGGACAGGGTAGCGGCCTTGCCGGTCCCCGGCCTTTTCCGCAGTGCTGCAACTATCCTGTAAAGGGTTTAAACAGCAACTGTGCGAAAGTAAAACAGCGTAAGTATATTAACGCTTGCTGAACTGGAAGCGGCGACGAGCTCCGGGCTGACCGGGTTTCTTGCGCTCTACCTCGCGAGCATCGCGGGTGAGGAAACCTGCTGCCTTGAGAGCCGGACGATATGCTTCCTTGTCAACCTCGCAGAGGGCGCGTGCAATACCGAGACGGATAGCTTCGGCCTGGCCTTTGGTGCCACCGCCGACGACGGTTACCTTAACGTCGAATTTACCTTCGGTCTCAGTCACTGCAAACGGCTGGTTAACAATGTAACGCAGGCTGTCCTGAGGGAAGAAGTCTTCCAGAGGGCGGTCGTTGATGGTTACATTGCCAGCACCTGCTGCCAGATAAACGCGAGCTACAGCTGCTTTACGTCTTCCAAGGGCGTGTGTCTGTTCCATTTGCGACTTTTAGATTTCGTTCAACTTGATTGTTTTAGGGTTCTGTGCCTGGTGAGGATGCTCGGGACCTGCGTAAACGTGCAGGTTGTGGAGGATCTTGTCACCAAGACGTGTCTTGGGGAGCATACCCTTTACTGCTCTCCTTACAAGCTCCTCGGGCCTCTTTGCGAGGATCTCCTTGGGAGTGGTGAAGCGCTGTCCGCCCGGATATCCCGTGTAACGGGTATAAACGCGGTCGGTCATCTTTTTGCCTGTGAGAGCGACTTTCTCTGCGTTTACTACGATGACATTGTCGCCGCAGTCCACGTTGGGAGTGAAGCCGGGTTTGGTCTTGCCGCGGAGGACAAGGGCAACCCTGGAGGCCAGACGACCAAGAGCGAGATCCGTCGCGTCAATGACCACCCACTGCTTGTCTACAGTTGCTTTGTTAAGCGAAACTGTCTTGTAACTAAGTGTGTCCACTGTCTTGATCTTTAATAGTTATACTTAAAAAAATTGCGATCCCTTAAAAATAAGGGGCCGCAAAGATAAAAAATTATTTGCAATAATCAAAATGAAGCGCTATGCCATCAGGAAATTTGCCTGTATGAAAGCGTTCACTGCAACTGCTGCAAAAATCAGGAAAATAAGGGTTGCCACGATTATGCCTATTACTTTGAGGCGCTTCATCCAGGTCTGTCCGCTCCAGCCTATGGTCTGGAACATGCTCCAGAAACCGTGACAGAGGTGGAACCAGATGGCAACGAACCAAAGGAGATAGATGGCAAGCATCCACCAGGACTTGAAGGTAGCAAGAAGAAGGGTGTAGGGATTCTCCGCCTCGTTGCCGAGGAAGTCCTGAAGCTGCATGTGAGCCCAGAAGTCTGTAAGATGGAAGAAAATGGCACCGAGGATGATGATACCGAGCACGAACATATTGCGTGCGCTCCAGCTGTCGGTAGCGGCCTTGCTGGAAACCTCATAGCGCTTGACACCGCCGCGGGCTTTCATGTTCTGCCAGGTGAGCCAGCAGCCATAACCTATATGCACCAGAAAGCCAAGTGCGAGCACCGGGACCATGATATCCACGATAGGGAGCGCCATAAAGTCGCATCCCTTCTGGAAAAGCCCGTCAGGAGCACCGAACTTGCCTGTGAATGTGTCGATTACCGAGAAAAAATTGATGGTTCCGTGCAGAAGCAGGAAGATGATGAGGAAAGCGCCGCTGATGGACTGTATGAATTTCTTTCCGATGGATGAATTGAAAATAAACATCTCTTTTAGTACTTTTGGTCTGCAAATATAAGGCATTTCTTGCAAGTTTGCGAATTTTCCGATATTTTTGTTCTCCGCAAACCAATTATAAGCACGATGTATAAGAGAGTACTACTCAAACTCAGCGGCGAGAGCCTCGGAGGCCCCGCAGGCAAGGGCTTGGACGAGAACAGCCTGCGCAAATTCGCCGGAGAGATTGCAAAGGCTGTCAAAGCCGGATATCAGATAGCCATCGTAAACGGCGGAGGAAATATATTCCGCGGCATCCAGGGAATAGGAAAGGGATATGACCGGGTGACCGGCGACCGAATGGGGATGCTCGCCACAGTCATCAATTCGCTCGCCCTGTGCAGCGCCCTGCGCTCCGAAGGCATCAAGGCAGAAGTTTTTACCGCTACGCAGATGGCACCGCTCGCACAACTGTATACAAGGGACAATGCCGTGGCTGTCCTGGAAGAAGGCGGAGTTGCGCTGATTGCCGGAGGCACCGGCAACCCCTACTTCTCCACCGACTCGGGAGCCGCTCTGCGCGCCCTTGAAATTGGGGCGGGAGCCTTGCTGAAAGGCACCCGCGTAGACGGCGTATACACTGCCGACCCGGAGAAAGATCCGACCGCGGTGAAATACGACGAACTCACTTTCCAGGAGGCCCTCGTGAAACACCTCAAGGTAATGGACCAGACCGCCTTCGCCCTTTGCGAACAGGGGCCCGTGCCCATCGTAGTGTTCGACATCAACACTCCCGGCGGCCTGCTCAGGCTGCTGCAGGGCGAAAAGATCGGAACAATAGTTCACGCGTAGGCCTCTGGAAAGGCAATGCCGGTACCGGGCTCCCCTTGTGGGACACGGACCGGCCCTTTGCCTTTCGCGGAGGGAAATACAAGAAAACAAAATACAAGAAGATATGTTAACCGAAAGAGCAAAAGAAATCCTGAACGGCGCAGAGCAAAAAATGAAGGAGGCCGTCACGTTCCTGGAGGAAGACCTCAAGACCTACCGTGTAGGCAAGGCCAATCCCTCCATCTTCAACAATGTCATGGTGAACTACTATGGCAGTCCCACTCCCATCCCCCAGGTTTCCTCCGTCAGCAGCCCTGATGCCAAGACTCTGGCGATCCAGCCCTGGGAGAGGAATCTCATACCTGCAATCGAAAAAGCCATTCTCGACGCCAACCTCGGCTTCACTCCCCAGAACAACGGTGAAATCATCCGCTGCGTGGTTCCCGCCCTTACCGAAGACCGCCGCAAGGATCTCGTGAAGAAGGCGAAGGCTGCCGGCGAGCAGGCAAAGGTCGTGGTTCGCAACTCCCGCCGCGATGCCATGGACCTTCTCAAAAAGGCCCAGAAGAACGAGGGTATGAGCGAAGACACCGAGAAAGAAGGCGAGGCCGAGGTGCAGAAAATCACCGACAAGTTCGTAAAGAACGTCGATGAGATAGTAGCAGCCAAGGAAAAGGAAATCCTTACAGTCTAGCCAGGATACGCGCAAAGGCCTCCGCCTCGCCATCTCCTACGAAGGAAGCCTTTACAGGCACGGCGAACAGGCGCTTGCGAATGGATTCATCAACTTTCTTACAGTCGAGGACGCGGACAGCGTCCTTTTCTGTTGTAAGAAGGGCTGCCGTGGGATAACGGCGTACCGCGGCAGCGATGCTGCGCATGTCTGCATTCGAATATTTGTGATGATCGGCGAACTTCAGCACATCTACTATTTTATAGGTATCGCTCAAATATGCCCGCAACTGGGAATCGTCCGCTATTCCGCTGAAAAGAACAACGGTCTTGGAATAATTGTAGCGCGGGTCGGCATCCTGCGGCCATACGGCTGCCGGAGTGTCATAATCTACAGTGGTAAAGAACAGCGGCTGGTCTTCGCGAAGACGGAGTTTCTCCCTCCAGCCTGCCTTCTCGTCGTCATCCATTTCGTGCGGACATTTGGTAACTATCACGACATCTGCGTCCGCCATCCTTGACGGCAAGTCCCGCAGACGGCCGAAGGGCAAAAGGCTATCCTGGAAAACAGGCCTGCCGGAGTTGACCAGCACGATGTTGAGCGTCGCGTGGAGTTTCTTGTACTGGAAAGCGTCGTCCAGCACGATGATGTCCGTCCCGTCCGAGACCAGATTCCTGCACCCTTCCACCCGGTTCTTGTCGACCGACACTTTCACCTCCGGGAACTTGCGCTTGATCTGCAGGGGTTCATCCCCTGCGAACGAGGCCGTACTGTCAGTCATTACCTGCTGATACCCCTTGCTCTTGCGCTTGTAGCCTCGGGACAGCACCGCCAGTCGCGCATCGGGGCGCAGTTCCTGCAGGAGGCGCAGTATCATCTCCGTATGCGGGGTCTTTCCCGTCCCGCCCACGGTTATATTTCCCACGCAGATTGTGGGAACTTCCGCTTCGGGGGCTTTCCGCCAGACCTTGGCGGCACGTTTAAGAATCAAGCGTTGTATCAGCATAGCGTTCTGCAATATTGTCGAGTATAGAATATAGTTCTGCCACATCAAGGGTGGTGACCATCCTTATGCGGGTATCCTTGAAATCCGGCAGAC
>CAMNAD010000086.1 GCA_946530505.1 uncultured Bacteroidales bacterium | reverse complement strand
TCCAGGACAACACTGTGTTCCATGCCCACGGCGGCTTTGTGATCGGGTCCGAATTCTCGGCCGGAGTCGAGGATGTGGTAGTGCGCGGGAACGTCTTCTCCGGCACCGACACCGGCCTTCGCTTCAAGAGCGCCCCGGGCCGTGGAGGAAAGACCGCAAGGCTCTATATCTCAGATATTTATATGAGCGACATCCGCGACCAGGCGCTGGTATTCGAGACTTCCTACGTCGATGTTCCGGTCGGTCGTGACGGCGTGGCTGCCGCAACGCAGGACTTCCTCCCGGAATTCACCGACATACACATCTTCAACGTAGTGGCCCGCGACGCCCGCATCGGCATCTCCGCCAAAGGCACGGTGCAGATGATACACGGCATCACCCTGAAGGACTGCATCATCTTCTACACGGAAAAAGGCATCGATGTCAGCGATCCGGCCATGCTGGAACTGGACAACGTGCAGTTCAAGACCTGGGAGTAGATAAACTTACAGGTCCTTCACGAAGTCCCGGATATTCTCGCCCGGCGGCAGGCCGAGGCGCTTGCGGAGACGGTATCTGGCCATCTCCACGCTGCGTACGGAAATGTTCATGAGGTCTGCGATTTCCTTTGTGGAAAGATTCAGTTTGGTGTAGACGCAGAGTTTCATATCCGTCTTTGAAATGCCGGGATATCTGCTCTTGAGTTTTTCCAGCAGGCCGTCGTAGATGATATTGAAGTACTCTTCCGATTTTTCCCAGTCACCCTCGTCCTCAAGATAACTGTCTATAAGTCTGACGGTTTCGCGGGATATTCTGGTGATTTCCGACGGTTTTTTTGCAGCGTCCCCCGAAGTCAGCATATTCTTGATTTCGTTCAACTGGTTGTTCCTTTTGACGCTGTTGAAGGTAATGTTCGCGAGTTCTTTGCTCTTCGACTTGAGGTCCGCCTTGAGTTTCGCGCGTTCGCGGGCTTCCCTCGCCTGCCTTTTATAGTATCCTCTTATGCCCGTTATGATCCCGAAAATGGCTGCGAGATAGGCAAGCAGGGCCCATCCGCTCAAATACCAAGGCCTGCAGATATGGAATTTCATCCGGCATGAAGCCGATGGATTCTCAGGCAGGCGAAGGATGACTTCGTGGTTGCCGAATGGCAGGGAAGATATCTGCACCGGCTCGCTGATTCTTGCCCTGGTCCACTGTCCTGGGGCCTGATCGGAACTATATTCGATGTAGTTGCCGTTGAAGTTGCCCGCAGCGTAGATCTGTATGGTGTTCATATCGAAGGGCACGCGGTGGACATCTTCTCCGAGGTTTATGAATTCCCTTTTTCTGCTTCCGAGGAGTTCTGCCTGCGAGATGCCGAGATGCTCTTCTATCTCTCTGTGTCCGTAGCAGATACGGATTCCGTTCAGCATTCCGAAAGCATATACTCCATCCTGCAGGAGGAAGGGCTCGGTTGCATTCCTGTAACTCGATATGGTCCCGTACCTGTATTCAAAGTCTTCAAGAAGAGAGTCTCCCTCGGCGCTTCTCACCAGTTCGCCGGCATCATCCACTATGTATGTTTCCTTGTTGCAGCAATACAGCTGCGCCCCTCCCGTAGTGATAGAAAAAACATAGTGTCCCTCCTTGTGGTGTACGATGTCGAAGTCCTTCCTTTCGATCACGCACCTGAAGTCCGGAGAGAAGGTCAGGCGGATGAAACCTTTCTGTCCGTCCCTGATCCAGAGGCGGTCTTGAGAGTCGAAGTGGATGTTGCGGCAGAAACCGTTGTAATTGTCTATGTGACAGACGAATTGCGGCATGCTGCCTGTTTTTGAGAACAGTGCCAGACCGTTATAGGTCCCGCATACGAAAATGCTGCTGTCGCGTCTGCTCCTCTCCATGCTCATAACGCCGGATCCATCGTAAACCAGGACTGCGTTGTCGCCCTCCATCATTATCAGTCCCTGGTCGTGGGCGATGTAGGGTACTCCGTTGAATTTGAAGACATTCCAGACGGAACCGGTAGTGCCTTTCACCGGGCGGAAATTGCTGCCGTCGTAGATGAATGCGCCCTTGTTGGATCCGGCCAGCAGCCTGCCTTCTCCCAGTGATGCAATGCCGCGCACACGGCCGAGTCTTGAATCATGAAGGAAGTAGTTCCTGCTGCTGTTGTCTATCCTGGCTATTCCCGCTTCCATCCCCAGCCATACATCGCCGTTCCTGTCCCTGGCGATAGAGAGCACGGTTGCATTTACCGGATCCAGGGTCTTCTGGAATCCGTTGCAGATGACACCGCCGGCATCCGTGATGAAGTATCCTCCCTGGGTGGTGCCCACCAGAAGGTGGCCGTCGTCGTATTTTGCGAGAGAGAGGATTTTGGCGGCGGACAGGACCCTGCTGCTCTCCGCATCGAGGGGGAGCAGACGCCCGCCGGACAATTCCATAAGACCGGTCCTTTCCAGGGCGGCGATGGTTTTCCCTCCGCATTCAACCATATTCATTATGCGGTCGTCCGCCCGGCAGACATCGTCGAGTCCGAGCCTGTCGTTTATGTGGCAAAGCATTCCACCATCCTGCACGAATACCTCTCCGTCTGCCTCGTACATATATCTGAACTGTGTCCGAGGGAGTATCTCGGCGATGCCGCCGCTTGAAGGGTCCAGAACGCAAATTCTGCTGGTGCTCTGAAAGGCGACCTTTCCGCCCGGCAGGATGCACACTTTCCAGAAATCCTGGTTGAGGAAGGAATAGTCGTCACTCTCGACAGAGTGGTAGATCAACTGCCCGCGCTCGTCCTCCTCCCACCATCCGAAGCCGTTGTTCCCTGCTGAGTAGAGTCTGGGAGAAGAACTGTCTTTCCTGATATCGCGAAGAGAGATTACCTGCTTTGCGTGATGCCGCCTGATTCTCGCCCCGTCGAAAGAGAACAGCCCGTCGTTCGTCGCGAAAAATACGCCCTTGTCCGTACATTCGATTCCCCATATCTGCGACTCCGCAATAAATCCGTCCACATCTGAAAAATGCTCCACATTTCTATAACCAATTGGCAATAAATCGCTTTCGGCGGCATTGCAAATCGTGGGAAAAGCGAAAAGCAGCAGTATGTGAAATATACTCTTCATCGTTTTGCAAATATAAGAAAATAAGGTAATAACGCAAGGTGTAGTAGTTTTGTAGGGGTGTTTTTCTTGCGCGTGTATGTGTACTTGCATATTTTTGCGAAAAACCGCTAGTAACACAAAAACATAATTCAAAAATGAAAAAACAAACTTACATTGCTCCATCAGTGACAGAGCACACAATCGAGACGGAAGGCCTCGTATGCCAATCAGTTACACTTGACACAATTTCCATCCAGGCATTCTCCATCGAGGACACGGATTTCAAAATGTTCAATTTCTAATCAGACGCCTTATGAAAAAGACATTTTTTGCAATTACCGTGGCTGCCATTCTGTTTTCATGCAGCAAAGAGAACATCAAGGAGAATGATGCAGTTGTTGACCATACTCCCGTTGAGTTGAGTTTTTCCGCATCTGTAGTCAATACAAAAGCTCTCCTTAACAGCGATCGTACCGTTGCATTCTCCGCAGGTGATGCAATCGCCGTTTTTGCCAACGGAAACAAATACAAACTCACAACTGCAACCGGCGGTGCAACTGCAACCTTTACCGGTACTGCTGAAGTTGCCGGCACTTATTATGCTATTTTCCCTTATAGCGACGATGCTACCATCAGCGGCAATGTGATTTCCGGTGTAAATCTTTCGACATCTGCCGTTGCAAGCACTCCTGGAACATTCGCTCCCGACCAGGCAATATTCGTGGCAAAAACTACCGGTACCTCCCTTTCTTTCAAGAGCGTTGTCGCGCTACTGAAACTGACGGTTCCTTCCGAAGTTACCGATCTTAAGGAAGTCAGCCTCTTCAACCGTACCATCACCCCTCTGACCGGCGCTATTTCCGGGACATTCAACGTTACCGTAGGCGACGGTGCTCCCGGCATTGAAGTAACTGCAAAGAACGGAGGTGAAAGCGAACCTCATACTACCGGGCTTGTAGCACCTACAGGAGATGTTATCGCTCCCGGCACTTATTATATTCCCGTCCTTCCTTCCACTCTTACTAAAGGTCTGGATATGAAGATTAACTATGGGGATAAGACCGTAGGCCGCAATGCGAACGGCACCGCCCTCTCTTTCGAAGCAGGGAATGTCTATGATCTTGGTACTCTTTACAAGATTCCCGGATTTGTTTACAATTCATTTGAAAGCGGCGCATTGGGTGAGACGATTACGGGTGGAAACACTTCCAGTTGCTCGGTTGTCAACAACCCCAAGGTTTCTTCAGTCAACGGTTCTGCCAAGGTTATGAAACTTGATATGACCTCCCGTGCAGATGGATCTGCCACTTCCGGCGTTGTGAAGCTGAATCCTATATCAACTATAAAGTTCCCTGCCACCTGGTATCGTACATTCTTCAACAAGTTGTCGATCAAGTTCTATTCTGCAGGTGACAAATATTGTCCTCAGTTTACTATCGACGCCGATATGGGCAGGGGCTACAGCACTATCAGGCCTAACAGAGTAAACGGTGTCACCGTGTCCAGCGAAAGCCAATTCGATGCCGCATACAACGTCGATGACTGGAATGTACTTGAATGGGATTTCAGCAGCGTGGGTGTAAGCGATAACAGCAAGAAGCAGAACATCGCGAATATCCAGTGGAGATTCTTCTACAATTATGCCGGCTCAAGCATCGCACGCCCTGCATATCAGCTGCTCTGCTATGTCGACGATATTACGTTCTGGGAATAGTATTAAGCATTTCAACGATATGAAGGAATTTTACACGACACCCCAGTGTGGGGAGTATGAATTGCTGTCCATTGGGACGATGTCGCTTTTGTGATTGAATAGAATTAATCATATGAACATCAACCTCAGACACCTTCTGACCCTTGCCCTTATTGCCGGAGGCATTCTTGCGTCCGGCAATGGTGCGTGGGCGCAGAGCAAGAAAACCGTGACGGGTGTAGTGTCGGATGCCATGGGACCTGTGCCGGGTGCCGGTGTCGTAGTGCAGAAGACGACTGACGGTACCATCACGGATTTCGACGGCCGCTACTCCATACAGGCGCGGGAAGGCGACGTGCTCATCTTCTCGTGTATGGGATATGCCAATGTCGAAATGACCGTCGGCAAACAGTCCGTGATAAATGTCACCTTGAGTGACGATGCGACTGTGCTCGATGAAGTGGTGGTAGTCGGTTACGGCACTCAGCGCAAAGAGAG
The DNA here is from genome assembly GCA_946530505.1 of uncultured Bacteroidales bacterium. Taxonomy (GTDB): domain Bacteria; phylum Bacteroidota; class Bacteroidia; order Bacteroidales; family UBA932; genus Cryptobacteroides. The sequence continues at coordinate 1,088 of CAMNAD010000086.1, read as the reverse complement.
TGTGGTCGGGGCCATAACCTCCGTGAAGGGCGACGCCCTCGTGGAGACCGGTGTCTCGAACATCACCAACGCAATCGCCGGTAAACTCTCCGGCGTCGTCACCATCCAGACCAGCGGCCAGCCGGGCCAGAACGATGCGGAAATCCTTGTCCGCGGCGTATCGAGTTTCAACGGCAACAGCCCCCTGGTGCTGGTGGACGGCGTGGAGCGCGACTTCGCCTCCATCGACCCGAACGAGGTCGCCGACATCTCCGTGCTCAAGGATGCATCCGCAACCGCAGTGTTCGGTGCGAAGGGCGCGAACGGCGTCATCATAGTAACGACGAAGAACGGCCAGGAAGGCAAGCCGAAGATGGACCTCTCCTATTCCACCGGCTTCTCCAATCCAATCAACATGGCCCGCCACGTGGACGCCTACACCACGATGTCCACGATGAATGTCGCAATGATGAACGACCAGAACTTCACCGGACTGGTATCGGCTGCAGAACTGGAAGAGTACAAGAACCCTTCCTCGCAACTCAACTCTTTGCGCTATCCTGACGTAGACTGGCTCCGCAACCTTACGAACACCTTCTCCCGCACCCAGAATGCCAACTTCAACATTCAGGGAGGCACAAAGTTCGTCAAGTATTTCGCTTCCGTCGGCTACTGGCACGAAGGATCCCTCTTCAAGAGTTTCAACGACGGAAAGGTGGACTCCAGTTACTCCTACGACCGTGTAAACTTCCGCACCAACCTCGACTTCAACGTCACCCGCAGCACCCTGGTGTCCTTCAAGCTCGGCGGCAATGTCGGCATCAAGAACAAACCGGTGCCTACCGACGGCGACGAAGGAATGTGGAAATACATCTTTGGCAGTTCCTCCACCAAGTTCCCTATGTACTATCCATCCTGGGTGCTTGAGCAGGTGCCGGACCTGGACTATCCGGGTGCAAGCGGCCCGCGCCTGATGAGTGAAGCCGACCAGACCACGGGCAATCCGTACTACCAGTTGATGAAGGGAAGTTTCATCCAACTCACGGACACGAAGATATTCTCCGATATCATCGCGAAGCAGAACCTGGATTTCATCACCAAGGGACTCA